>CAMBXM010000048.1 GCA_945871815.1 Singulisphaera sp. GP187 | reverse complement strand
CAGGGGTTGCTCGGTTCGCGCGCGTGGGTGCAGGCCCACAAGGCCGAACTCGCGAAGTACTCCGCGTGTCTCGTCCACGACGGCGGCACCAACTACGTCTCGGGGATGGCCGGCATGAAGGAGATGCAGCCGCAGCTCGACAGCGCCTTCGAGCACGTGCTGAACTTGAATGCGGAGCTGCCGTTCAAGATCCGTGAGATCGAAGCGTTCACGCCGATCGGCAGCGACCACGAGTCGTTCACGGCGGCGGGCGTTCCCGGCTTCTTCTGGGACCAGCGCGGACGGGCCAACTACACCTTCACGCACCACACCCAGCACGACAACTACAGCGCTGCGATCCCCGAGTACCAGATGCACACCGCGGTCGTCGTGGCAACCGGCGCGCTCGGCCTCGCCAACCTGCCCGCACTGCTGACGCGCGAGAACATGAAGGTGCAGCGCGGCTTCGGCGGCGGTGGTCAGCGCAATCGACGCATGCTCGGCGTCACGTTGCGCGACGACGGCATCACGATCGAGGAGTTCGGCGACGAGTCGCTGGCGCAAAAGGCGGGACTTTTGGCCGGTGACACGCTCGTTCGGATCGGCGACCAGGCGGTCGCAAGCCAGGACGACTTGCGCAAGGCGCTTGCGGCTGGTGGCCCGGAGAAGACCGTGACCGTGAAGCGCGGCGACAAGGAGATCACCGTGCCCATCAAGTTCGCGCGCTGAGTTCGGGTTTCAGTGCGTGCCGTCGCGTTGGCGCGGCGGCAACGCGCAACTGCCCTTGGTCGGCACCAACCGCGCGACGAACATGCCGGCAAACAGCCCGATCAGCGGCGCGGGTTCGTAGTCGAAGGCCCAGCGGGCCCCGAAGCCGAGTACGAGGCACAGGATCGCGACCGCGATCCGCCGTGGGGAGTTCAAAGCTCAGAGCATGTGGGCTCTATCGGCTGACCTCGTTCACTTCGCCAGGGCTTCTGTCACGGCGTCTTCGAGTTTGGCGAGGCCGCAGGCCTTGCCGATGGCCAGCGCCTCTTCCTTGGTCTTGCCGTCGACGAACTTCGCTTTCAAGGCCATCATTGCGCCGACGCGATTGCTCGAGCCGCAGGCCACCAACGTGGTCGAGCCGCCGCCGATGGCAGCAGCAAACTCGCGCGCCTTTGCTGCCGTAAGATCGGCCGGCCCTTCGATCACGAGTCGAAGGAACTCGAGGCCCGAGTGTGGGGCGAGTCCCTCTTCCCAACCGGTGCCGGACTCGGTCTTGGCCCGCAGGCAGACGACGCGGTCGATGCCGTGCTGTTTGAGCTTGGCGAATTGCTCCGGCGTCGGTTGGCCCGAGCAGTAGAGATCTGGCCCTTCTGCGTCGCTCGCATTGGCGACGTGCAGCGACTGGAGCGAGGCGAGGGACGCGGGTGGCGCAGAGGCACAGGCGCCAAGCAGTGCGAGCAGGGCGGTGGGGGCGAGGGCTCGGAACATGCCAAGAACCTACGGCCGGCGGAGCCGCGGCGAAAGCTCGCGATCGGCGGCAGGGCCTCGTGAGAGTGCGGCGGCGGCGGTCTTGGGCGGTCGACGCAACGTTGCGAAGTGTCCTCCTCGGTCCACGGGCGCCGAGTCGTGCAAGTCGCTGGCTATGCTGACCGGCCTCTCTCTCTCTCTCAGGAGGCTCTCGCATGCTCACTCTCTCTGCTCTGCTTGTTCCGATCCTGCTAGCTGCCGTTGCCGTTTTTGTTGTCAGTAGTGTCGCTCACATGGTGCTGCCGTTGCATCGTTCCGACATGCGCGGTTTGCCGGGCGAAGATGCGATTCTCGACGCGATGCGGAACGCCGGCGTTTCCCCTGGCGAGTACATGTTCCCTTGGTGCAGTTCCATTGCCGCGATGGGCTCGGCGGAGATGAAGGCGAAGTTCGACCGTGGCCCAATGGGCAGCCTCATCGTGCGCCCGGCGGGTGGCTTTGGCATGGGCAAGTCCCTTGGCCAGTGGTTTGCCCTGTGCGTGATCACGAGCCTGATGGTGGGCTACGTCGCCACCTTGGCGATCCCCGCGGGCGCTTCCGGCCACCTGGTTTTCCGCTTCGCCAGCGCCGCCGCCTTCTTGAGCTACGCGTTTGGCAGTGCGTCGAACTCGATCTGGAAGGCGGTGCCGTGGAGCACGACCTGCAAGTTCGTCCTCGATGCTCTGCTCTACTCGCTCGCGACTGGCGGGGTGTTTGCCCTCATGTGGCCCGCCGCCTGATCCAGTGCCCAACGAGGGCAAGGCGCAGTCTGGATTGCGGCGCTGGCGGCCCGCACGCGATGCCTGCGGAACGCCCGCCAGCGATCGTCGACTGCTTGGCCTGTGCACGCCCACGCCGCGCGAACGCGGCATGAGCGGGAGGAACCGCGGCGGAAGGAGCCACGGCGGGCGCAGCAAGTATCGCCGCGCGCGGCGCCGTCGTTCTTAGCGGCGCGGCCACAGCGCAGGGCCTGTGGCCATCGGCACCAAGGGCTGCGATCAGCCCTTGATGTGCTGCGAGACCAGCTTGGTCATCTCGAACATGGTGACCTTCGTCTTGCCACCGAACACTGCCTTCAGTGCATCGTCGGCGTTGATGTTGGTCTTGACCTTGGTGTCCTGGAGGCCGTTCTTCTTGATGTACTCCCAGAGCTTCTTGGTGATCTCGCTGCGGGGAATCGGCTTGCTGCCGACGACTGCGGCCAGCACGTCATCGGGCTGGACGGGCTTCATCAGGGCGGGGTTGGGCTTCTTTGCGGCTTTCTTGGCGGCCATGGATGTCGTGTGCGATGTATCGGAGTACGTGGGGTCCGGAACCCGGACCGGCGCCGTGCACCCTGCACGGCAGGCCGAGGATGATGCTGCGAGAAGGGCGCTGGCGCGAGCGTCTGCCGGGTGAACTTCGCAGGTCGTGCTCCGGAAAAGTCCTGGACTACGCCCCAGAAGGAGGTTGCGGACACCGGTCTCGGATCGCGCGGGCGAGCAATTCGAGCGACCGCGGCGACGATCCTTCGGCCTTGTTGTTGACCACCACCGTGACCGGCAGCGACCGCGACAGGGCCTCGGCGACCACGTCTGCAACCTCTGCGCGGCGCACAGGATCGGGGTCGACGAGGCGATCGAAGGGTTCGTAGCGCTCGACGGCGTCGGCGTACTGCGAACCGGGTTGCAGCATCCAGCGAACGACGACTTCGCCGTAAGGTAGCGCGCGGGCTCGTTGTTCTGGGATCGAGGGCATGCTGGGATGGACCGAGTAGCAGTGCCGCGCTCCCGCGGCAGCGACGGCCTGCACGTAGTCGTCGGTGAAGAGGGCGTGGTCGCGCAGCTCGGTGGCGTAGCACGGGCCCTTTGGCAGCGCCGTCAAGAACGCGTGCAGCCGCTCGGCGAAGCGCTGGGGTTCGCGCACCACGGCCGCACCTTGCGGCGGAAACTGGAAGAGCAGCGGTCCGAGACGTTCCCCGAGTCCGAGCACCGCCGGGGTGAGCACGTGGTCGAGCGTCGTCGTGACGTCGAGCCAGCGTGGGTTCTGCTTGCCAGGTCGCCCGTTCGCACCGCGTAGTCGCGGTGTCGTGACCTCGCTCCAGGCCTTGACGAGAAAGCGGAAGTCCGGCGGCACGCTGACGGCGTACTGCGCGAACAGATCCTCGGCGATCGGCGCGTAGAACGTTCGGTCGATGCCGACGGTGCGCAGCAGCGGGTGCTTGCCGTAGGCGGCGAGGCCACCGTGCGCGAGTTGGTTCTGCTTGGTGCCGGGGGCGTAGACGATGCCGTTCCAGCCAACGAAGGACCACGACGAGGTGCCGAGGCGAAGCGTGACCGGTAGTTGCGCCGCGACCACGCGCAGTTCGGGATCCACGGCAGCCGGTTCGACCACCGAGTCGCGTGGCTCCTTGGCGTCGTCGGGCGGGCCGAACAAGAACTGCTGTCGCTTGCGCGTGTCGTCGTCGCTCATCCGTGGCTCCTCGTCGCGGGGAAGTCAGCGCGAGGTGCCGGCGTCCTCGTGCCACACGAACACCGACGCGGCGTCGATCGGTTGCTGCAATCGGCCGATGCTCGTCAGCTGCTCGATGGTCTGCCGCCAGTGAGATTGGGTCATGCAGCCGAGGCCCAGTCGCTTGGTCGTCGCCGTCTCGATCAGGGTGCGTTGCCGTTCGGCGGAGCGGTCCATCGCCATGCGGCTCATGGCCGGGTTCTCTTTGGTCATCGCAACCTGAATGGCCTCCATGTCGTCGAGGTAGCTCCGCCAGCCATGGGCGCAGGCGCGCACCATCGAGCGGCACAAGGTCTCGTTGGCGGCATAGAAGGAACGCGTCGTCACAACGATGGCGTTGTACGGATCGAAGCCCGACTCGCCGATCATGAACACGCGCGTCTTGGTGCCTTGCAGTTCGAGCGACACAGGCTCGGAAGTGAAGAAGCACTGCTGCGCCAGCGCCGTGTCGGCGGCGAACTGCGCGAGGTTGGCCGAGTACGGCACGACGCGGTGTTTGCCGCCTGGATACACGGTCGACAACCAGGCGAAGTCAGCGAGCCCCTCCTCGAGCGAGATGGTCGCATCCGACAGCCACAGTTCTTCCAGCGTTCGATAGGGCGTGCTCTCGTGCACCATGATGCCCATGGGATTGCCCTGGAACACCGCGAACAGCGCGATGAGGTCGCCGCCCTGCTGGCGTAGCTCCAGCAGTTGGTTGGCGGCAACGACGGCAAACTCGACGTTGCCGCTGGCGGCGAGCTGTGCCACCGGGATGCCAGGGCCACCCTGCACCAGTTCGACGTCGAGGCCCTCTTTGGCGAACAGGCCCCGCTCTCGGGCAGCGAAGAAGCCACCGAACTCCGGTTCCGCGGTCCAGTTGAGCTGCAGGCGAACGCGACCCTGCTGCACGCGGTCACCCGCATCGCCGCGGCAACCGCACAACGACAGCAGCAAGAGGGAGGCAACGGCGACGGCGAGCGCCGACAAAGGGAACCGACGCCGAGTGCGCATCGCCACAGTGTAAGGGTAAGGTGCGCGAGTCGAATCCGTGTCCTTGGTCATCCGTAACGATCCGTTCTTGGTGCTGAGTGGGGCTTCGCGCTCATTCGCCGCTGCGCGCGCGGTGGATGCCGTGTCGCTAACGCTGGCAGCAGGTTCACTCACGGCGCTGGTCGGCCCGTCCGGCTGCGGCAAGACCACGCTGCTGCGCATCCTGGGAGGAATCGAGCCGCTCGATGCAGGTACGCTGCAGCGCGCACCAGGCGCTTTCAGCTTCTGTTTCCAGGAGCCGCGTCTGTTGCCGTGGGCCACGGTCTGTCACAACGTGGCGTTGCCGCTCCGGCTCGCCGGCGTGGCGCGTGCTGAACGGGAGGATCGCGCGCGGGAGGCGCTGAAGCTGGTCCAACTCAGCGACGCCGCCGGGTTGCGCCCGCACCAGTTGTCGGGCGGCATGAAGATGCGCACGGCACTGGCTCGCGCGCTGGTCGGGAATCCCCGCCTCTTGCTGCTGGACGAGCCCTTCTCTGCGCTCGATGAAGTGACGCGGCAAGAACTCGATCTCGCGTTGCGGCAGTTGTGGGAGCAGGCGCGCTTCACTGCGGTGATCGTCACGCACTCGCTGCCGGAGGCCGCATTCGTCGCCGAACGCGTACTCGTGTTGTCGCCAAGGCCCGCGCGAATCGTCGCCGATCTGGCCACGCCGACGGCGGTTCGCGACCGGTCGCTGTGGACCTCCCCCGAACTCAACGCCGTGGTTGCCGAGGCCTCGCGGCGGCTACACGGGGCGATTGCCGAGGCTCGTCGATGAGCAGCGAGTCGGTCGATCGTCCGCGGTCAGGACTCATCGATGCGTTGGCGCCAGCGGTCGTCGTAGTGCTTGCAGTGCTCGCGTGGGCCGCGGCGAAAGAACTGTTCGGCATCCAGGACTACCAGTTGCCGTCGCCGCTCGGAGTGGCGCGGGCCTTCTGTGCGGATCCAGAGCCGTTCTTGCGGGGCTGTGCCGAGACCGCCGGTAGCGCCGCCCTTGGCTTCGTCCTCGCCGTCGCGATCGGGGTGGTTGTTGCCAGTGCGCTGTCGCTGTCGCGCACGATCGAACGGTCGGTCTACCCGCTGACGCTGCTGTTCCAGATGGTGCCCCTGGTCGCGATTGCGCCGTTGCTGGTCGTCTGGTTTGGCTACGGCCGTCCGGCGATCCTCGCCAGTACGGTGGTCGTCGCGGTGTTCCCGGTGATTGCCAGCACGCTGTCGGGTCTGCGCCGCACCGATCGCGGCCTCGCCGAGCTGTTCGCCACGCTCGCCGCCCCACGATTCTCGACGTGGTGGCTCCTCGCCCTGCCCTCGGCCGTGCCCTCGATCGTCACGGGGCTGCGCATCGCCGCCGGCCTCGCGACGATCGGCACGATCACCGGCGAGTTCCTGGCCGGCGTCGGCGGGGAGAACGCGCCGCTCGGGATTCAGATCACGACGGCGTTGAAGAGCTTTCAGACGGACCGCGTGTTCGTTTGCGTGCTGCTCGCCGCCTTGGTGGGGTTCGCGTTGTTCTTTGCGGTCAGTCTCGTCAGCCGGCTCCTGCTTGCTCGTTGGATGCAGCGGAGCGACTGACGGACCGCTTCAGGCTCCCGGCCCCTCGAAGAAGTTCACGCGGCCGGCGGCAATGTCGTAGATCGCACCGGCGATGCCGATGTCGCCCTGGCTCACCATCGACGCCAGCACGGGGCTGTTTTGCAGGATCCACGCCATCGTGTGGCGAACGTTGGCCGCCGCGACGCTGTCGACAAAGTCGCTGTTGTGCGAGGTGCGAGGGCCGCTGACGTGGCGGTGGGCCGCTTCATCGCGCACGGCATGCGCAATGGCGTCGGTCACCGCGCCGAGATTGGTGAGGCCGGTCGCCGCCATCGCCGTGACGCCTTGATCGACAAAGTCGCACGCTGCCTTGACCGCGCCGCAGCGCGTGTGGCCGAGAACGACGATGAGCTTGGCGCCTGCGACCTTGCAGGCGAACTCCATGCTGCCGAGGACTTTCTCGCTGGCGACGTTGCCGGCGAGGCGGCAGCTGAAGATGTCGCCGAGCCCGAGGTCGAACAGGATCTCCGCCGGGGATCGCGAGTCGATGCAGCTGAGGATCACTGCCATCGGGTGCTGGCCGTCCGCGGTCCCGTCGAGTTGGCGCACGAGGTCCCGGTGGATGCGGTGCCCGGTAGCGAATCGCTCGTTGCCGTCCTTGAGCAGTTGCACGACGCGGGCGGCGGTCAGCGAGGCCTGGATCTCGCGCGTGGTCCAGTCGACGAACCGAACGACGTCATCGATCGAGTAACGCGCTTGGAACCCAACAGTCGACACCTTCACGCCGCGCGCCGGCGCCGTTTCGTTCACGAACTCGTGAATCAGCGACAGGATGTCTGGATCGACGTAGTCCGCCAAGCGCGCGTCGAGCAGCACCTGGTCCCCGCGATGGAACCCGTTGAGCGTGACCGTCAACCTGGCGCGATTCAGAAAACTGGTCTGGCCGGCGAGTTCGATTCTGTGCAGTACGCCGCTGACGTGGTCTTCGCGCACCATGCTGAAGCCGCGACGCAGGTTGCTGGCGAGGATGAACGTGATGCTGGTGCCGAGCCCGATGAGGACGCCAATCAGCAGATCGGTGAGCACGATCGCGACGATCGTCACGAGGAAGGGGATGAACTGGGCCTTGCCTTGCTGCCACGTCGACTTGAACACCTTCGGACCCGCGAGCTTGAAGCCCGTGACCATGAGGATCGCCGCCAACGCCGACAGCGGGATGCGATTCAACAGCTGCGGGATGAACACGACGCTGCCGAGCAGCAAGGCGCCGTGCGTCATCGTCGACACCCGGTTGGTGGCGCCAGCCTGGGCGTTCACCGAACTGCGCACGATCACCGAGGTCATGGGCAGGGCGCCAAGGAGGCCGGCGGCGATGTTGCCGACGCCCTGCGCCACCAGCTCGCGGTTTGGCGGGGACACGCGGCGCTGTGGGTCGAGCTTGTCGGTCGCTTCGAGGTTCAGCAGTGTTTCTAGCGACGCGACGATGGCGAGGGTGAGGCCTGCGAGCAGGACTCGCGGGTTCAAGATGTGGGTGAGGTCCGGTGTCAGCACGAGGTGCGTCCAGGGCGACTCGCCGGCTGCTGGCAGCGGCAGCGCGACCAGGTGCGAGTCGGCAATGACCCACTCCGAGCCAGTCGCCCGCAGCAGTTCGCTGAGCAAGACGCCGAGCAGGACGGCGCCGATGGGCGCCGGGATCGGCGTTCGGGCGAGCGGTGTGCGTGGCCAGACGACCAAGAGTCCGAGGCACGCAAGGCCGGTGAGCGCTGCGCCCGGCACAAACATCTCCAGCGACCGCAGCAGTTCGCTGAACGTGTTCTGTCCGTCGGGCTGGAAGAAGCTCATCTCGCCTTCCCAGTCAGCGTCGTGCCCGACGAGGTGCGGGATCTGTTTCAGTATCAGCACGATGCCGATCGAGGCCAGCAGGCCGCGGATCACGTTGCTCGGCACGTAGCTGGCGAGCGCGCCAGCCCGCAGCGCGCCGCCGAGCACCTGCAGCACGCCCGACACGGTCACGGCGCACAGAAAGGCCTCGAACGAGCCCAGGTCCTGCATCTGCGCCACGACCACGGCGGCTAGGCCTGCTGCTGGACCGCTGACGCTCACCGACGAACCGCTCAAGGCGCCGACGAGAAGGCCGCCCAGGATGCCCGAGAGCAGACCTGCTTGCATCGGCGCGCCGCTGACGTGCGCGATGCCGAGGCAGAGCGGGATCGCCACGAAGAAGACGACGAGACCGGCGACGACGTTGCGCAGCAGGTTTGGTGCGTGGGGGGCGGCGGGTGGGGAGGCTGTCATGAGCATCGATACGAGAGTGGACGAGCGCAGCGAAGGCAGTCGCTTCCAGTGCGATCGCGGCCCGGCTTAGAGGACTGTCCGGCTGCCGGCAAGCGCCAGCCCCGCGGCAACGAAGAAAGTCGTCGACCCTGGCTCCGCGTCGACGATGGTCGGTTGCTCCGGTATCGTGCTTCGCTCGACAACCGGCATCGGTCGAGTCGGCGCCGTCCGCATCCAGCAACCCTCTCGCAGTGGTTTCTCCACATCATGAAGGGAGCGCGACCAGCTCGAGCGACCGATGCCGGTGCCGCGAACTCGTCCCCTGCCGCTACGGATCCACTCCTTGTTCCCGGCCGCCTTGGCTCGGCCACACACGCAGTGCAGCTGTGAAGCCACTACCAATCATGCGCATGCTGTTCCTTGTCTGTGGCGCGATCGCGCTGTTCCTTTCTTCTGCGGTTGCCCAAGACGCTGGACTTGCCAACGTGCGCGACTTGCACGCGGTCTTCGTCAAAGTCCGTGCGGAAACCGCAGCCGAGACCGAGACGCTGATGGCCGAGGCTCGCAAGCAGGAGCGCGGCAGCGACGAGCAGAAGCAGACCATGGCCAAGATGGGCGAGTTGCGCGCGCGTTCGGGGGTGGCCCAGAAGGCCCTGCTCGAGGCCTTTGCCAAGTGCGACTGGACCAAGCTCGACGTTGCGACCGACGCCGCCATCCTCAAGGACGGTCTGCCGTCGATCGCGCGCGATCTCGAGGTCCCCGCAGCTGCGATCAAGGCGGGCGAGTTCTTCCTCGCCCACTTTGGTGACGAGCGGATGGCGGATGCCATTCGCGGCAACGCGCTGCCGATGGCGTTGCTGTCGACCGGGCAAGCTCCCGCTGCACAGAAGCTGATCGAAGCGGCCGTCGCCAAGGCTACGGGCCCACAAAAGGTCACCATGATGCTGACGCTCGGCGACCTCCATGCTGCCAGCGGCGACATGGCAGCCGCGCAGACGATCTACGACGAGGCGGACGCTCTCGCCGACGACAAGACCAAGAGCTACGTCACGCTGCGCAAGGAGCTCATCGGCAAACCGGCGCCGGACATCGACAGCAAGAGTTGGATCGGCGGCGAAGCCAAGCCGCTGTCGGCGATGAAGGGCAAGGTCGTGTTGGTCGACTTCTGGGCTACCTGGTGTGGTCCGTGTCGGATGGTCATGCCGGCCTTGAACAGCATGTACGGGGCGCACAAGGCGCACGGCCTCGAAGTGATCGGTGTCACGCACTTCTACGCCAACGGCTACATGGCCAACAACAAGTCGCAGATGCAGTCGGGCGGCGACTCGGTTCAAGGCATGACGGAGGCGAGCTTTCCGACTCACGTCACGGCGTTCCGCACCAACACCGAGATTGCCTATCCGTTCGTCATCGGCACCGAGGCCGACTTCAAGAACTACATGGTCCGCGGGATCCCCACGCTCGCAGTCGTCGGCAAGGATGGCAACATCGCGCTGATCACGGTCGGTTCCGGCAGCGAAGGTCTGCTGCGCTTTGCGGTGGAGAAGCTCCTGAGGTCTGAATGAGGTTTGCGGTCGCGCTGCTCGCAGCTGCGAGTCTCGCGGGCTGCGGCGGCGCCGACGATTCGGCGCCGGGTGGGGAGTCGGGTGGCGTCGCTGTTGTGGCTCCCGCATTCGTCGGGTCGGCAAGCTGTGGTCAGTGTCACGCCGGGCATGCGACACGTTGGGCTCACTCGCATCACGCGCTGGCGATGCAGCCGGCGACCGCGGCCACTGTGCTCGGTGACTTTGCCGATGTGACGTTCGAACACGAAGGTGTCACCACGCGCTTCTCGCGCCGCGCCACCGCGTTTGTCGTGCGCACGGAAGGAGCCGACGGCGCTTTGGCGGATTTCGAGGTGAAGTGGACCTTCGGCCTCGACCCGTTGCAGCAGTATCTCGTCGATCTCGGTCGCGGGCGCTTGCACGCGCTCGACATCGCCTGGGACGCGCGCAGCAAGGAGCAGGGCGGGCAGCGCTGGATCCACCTCCATCCGGCGGACAAGGTGGGCCCGTCGGATCCGCTGCACTGGACCGGTGCGAACCTGCAGTGGAATCACATGTGCGCCGAGTGTCATTCGACCAACGTGCACAAGGGCTACGACGCCGCCACCGACACGTTTGCGACCACGGCGACCGAGCACGGCGTCGGTTGCGAGGCGTGCCACGGACCGGGCGAACGCCACCTCGCGTGGGCCGGCCTCGAGGCCTCGCAGCGCCAACGCGATGCGGCGAGGGGGCTCGTGGTGCAGTTGCCGAAGCCTGCGGCCTTCGTGTTCGAAGCCGGCGCACGCACGGCGAAGCGGGTCGCGCCAGTGCCGCCGATCGAGGTCGAGGCCTGTGCGCGTTGCCATTCGCGGCGCACGACGACGACGCTCGACTACGAGCACGGCAAGCCGCTGCTGGACACGCATCTGCTCGCATTGCTCGAGGACTCGCTCTACTTCCCCGACGGTCAGATCCAGGACGAAGTGTTCGAGTACGGCTCGTTCGTCCAGAGCAAGATGTTCCACGCGGGCGTCACGTGCAGCGATTGCCACGACGCCCATGCCGGCGGTCTGCGTGCGCCTGGCAACGAACTCTGCGTGCGTTGCCACGACCGCACCTACTTCGATCAGCCGGCGCATCACCATCATGCAGTCGGGACCAAGGGTGCAACCTGCGTCGAGTGCCACATGCCCGAACGGCACTACATGGTGGTCGACCCGCGTCGCGATCATTCGATTCGCGTGCCGCGTCCCGATCTCGCCGTCGTGCACGGCACGCAGGACGCATGCACGATGTGCCACACCGACAAGAAACCGAAGTGGGCCGCCGACGCGGTGGCGACATGGCGCGGCCAGGACGCAGCGCCACTGCCAGAGCACTGGACGGCTGCGATCGCGGCTGGTCGCGCCCGTTCGCCTCGCGCCGGTTCGCTGTTGTTGGCGGCGCTGCGCCACGACGACTGGCCGGCGATCGTCCGCGGCACCGCCGCCAGTTTGCTCGGCGACCACGGCGGCGAAGAGGTGGACCGCAGCCTCGCTGCTGCTGCGCGCGATCCGAGCCCACTGGTTCGTCTCGGCGCGGTCCTTGGTCTCAGGGGTCGCGCTCCGGAACTGCGCGTCGCGCTGCTCGGCCCGCTCCTTGCCGATCCCATCGCGACCGTGCGGCAGTCCGCGGCCTTTGCTCTGGCGGATTGCGAGGCGCTGCTCACCGGCGACACTCGCACCGCCTTCGTGGCCGCGGCGCGCGAACATGACGAGGCGCAACGTGCCAACGCAGAGCGCGACTGGGCCTGGGTCAATCGCGGCCTGTTTGCGGCGCAACAGGGGCAGCTCGCCGAGGCCGAGCGCAACTACCGCAAGGCGCTGCGCCTCGATGCTGGCTCCGTCCGAGCGGCGAGCAATCTCGCCGATCTGCTGCGCGAAGCGGGCCGCGATGACGAAGGGGAGCAGGTTCTGCGGGCGGCGATGCTCGCTGCGTTCGACGATCGTCCCTTGCAACATGTGCTCGGGTTGCTGCTGGTCCGCAGGGGCTCGCGCGACGAGGCGGTGCAGTTGCTGCGCGCAGCCGCGACGGGTTCCGATGCCGATCCGCGCTTTGGCTATGTCGCGGCGGTCGCACTGGTCGAGGCCGGCCGGGTGGACGAAGGGATCGCAATCCTCGAGTCGGTGCAGCGGCGCGACCCGTGGAACCGCGATGTGCTCGAAGCGCTGGTCGCGTTCACGCGTCAGCATTTTGGCAGCTTTCGCGCGATTCCATGGGCTCGGCAGTTGCGCGAACTCGCACCCGGCGATGTCGAGGTGCAGGCGATGCTGCGCGAACTCGAATCAGGCAAGTGACGCCACGACCGAGCGCGGCGTCGTCACAGCGGGCGGCTGCGCATTGCATTGGAGGCTGACAACCCTTGTGGGTTCGAGGCGTCGAAGAACCAGTACTGCAGATAGAGGCTGACGCCGAGCGGGAGCTGCGGCCAGAGCAAGCTGACGTCGATGGCGCCGTGCGCGTCGATGGCCAGAGCCAGACCGCCACCGTCGGGCGCGAACGCATCGGGGACGATCTGGCCGCCTCCGAACGGCAGGTTGATCGCGCTGGATCCGAAGAGCAAGAAGCCGACGTCGAGCGGTTTGCCGTTGCGCAACGAAATCGTGGTCTTGGTTCCGGCCGCGCCGCTGCCCTTGCCATCGAGGACCGCGAAGCCCGGGGCGCCACGGAGTCCGCGACCGAGCATCTGCCACAGCGGCTCTGAGGGCGCGTTGACGAGATACCGGATCATGGAGGGCAGCGCACTGGCAACGGCGACGTCGATGTCGCCATCGCCATCGCCATCCTTGGCGATCACGCGGTTGCTGTTCGGACCGCTGAGCAACTGCTGCTCAGTGCCAAACGTGCCGTTGCCGAGTCCGGGGAGGATGGCGAGATAGCCCGGGTTGCCGCCATCGCCGACCATTCCGCCCAAGAGGTCCAGATTGCCGTCGCGGTCGAGGTCGGCCAGCGTCAGATCGGTTCCGTGCGAAGGCGAGGGCAATGCCTGGCTGCCGAGGGGAGCCTGACCGACATCGCGGAAGCGACCTTGGCCGAGGTTGCGAACGAACGAGTAGCTGTGGCCGACGACGTTGAGTGCGACCAGGTCCACGAGTCCATCGTTGTCGACGTCGCCTGCTGCGATCTCGATCGGCGCTGCGGCGGTGCCCCCCAGAGTCTCATGGCTCATGCTGCCGCCGAGGCCTGTGCCGTCGTTGCGGAGCACGGACACGTCGTTGTCGAGTCGATTGCACACCGCAACGTCAAGGTCGGCGTCGCCGTCGAAATCCGCGATCGCGATGGACTCTGCAGTTGCCCGGTTGGTAGCGACGTTGACGCTTGACGCGAGCGTGATGCTGCCATGCACCGGCGTGATGTTGCGGGCGATGCAAATGAAGCCGGGCTGTTGGACGACGTTCAGTTGACTGGCGACGACGATCACGTCGGCGCGCCCGTCGCCGTCGAGGTCCGCGATTGCCAGATCGTCGGGAGTGATGGGGGATCCTGCGACGGCAGTGCCGATCACGACGTGATCGACTGGTGTCGCAAAGCTGCCGTCGCCGCGATTCCGCAAGACGGTCAGCACCGCATCGAAGTTTGGATGAGCGTCGGCGCGCACCGCCACCAGGTCGGGCGAGCCGTCGCCGTCGAGGTCGCCTGACGTGATCGCGCGGATGTCCGAGAGGGCCAGTGCGGCCAACGGGTAGCGGACCGCCGTTGCGTGAATGCCGTTGCCGAGACTCAAGGACACTGAGACGGAGATCGTGTCACTGACAGCGAAATCGACGAAGCCGTCGCCGTTCCAGTCGTCGGCTGCGAACTCCGTTGCCGTCGTCGTCAACGGCGCGATGCTGCGCAGGTGCAGCGGTGCTTGCGCTGCCACCGCCGTAGTCAGGCACCAAGAGGCGGCGCCGAGGAAGAGAGCTGTCAGCAGGCAGTTCGGCAGAAGCGGCATGAGAGTAGCGCTGGCTGTGGTGCGGGAGTCGGCAGGTCATTCGGACGAAGGCCGCGGACTCGTCGTCGGCTTCGTGCCGGCAACGGGTCCGCGCGCGCTGCGGGCACAGCTCAGCGAGAGCGGCCGGTGATGGTCGTCGGCGACGAGTCGCTGCCGCCGCGTGAGGACCGCACCGTCACCGACGACGGGGCTGCCGCGACCGTGAGACTCAACACGCCACGGACCAGCGTGCCCAGCAGGACGCCGTCATCGCCGAACACCTGGAGAGTCGGTTGGCTGAAGACGTCCGACGAGGTGGCGACCACCGACAGGAGGTGAGTAGCGGTCGAGTAGCTGGCGCTCTTCACGTTGACGATGTCCGCGAGTTGCGCCACCACCGAGGCGAGGTTGCGGTTCGTCATGTCCTGGATGGTGACGCCCGTCGAGAACTGCAACGATGCGAACGGGATCTGCACGTAGAACCGACCCGGAGCCTGCTCGGTCATCAGTCGCGACAGGCCGCTGCCGGTGGTCGCCTGCAGTGCGTGGCCGGCGGGGGCTGCGACGAAGACATTGGCATTGCCGTTGCCGCGATCGAAGCGCTCGAAGGTCCCGGCTTGCAGGCTCACCGGCGCGAGCGATGAGGCTCGGGCGAGTCTGGCTTGCGTGATCGGAATCGGGCTCGGTGGGATCGGGACCATGCTGAGGCGGCTCGCCGTGTTGAACGGGTAGAAGGCCGGCACGCGGGCCGCGGCGTTGCTCGGGAGCAGCGGTTCTTGCCCGACGGGATTCAGGCCAGAGACCGGGAACGGATCGAGCGGTTGCGGGGTCGTCGCGCCATCAAAGCCACCGGGGCTCAGGCGGCGGTCGAGGTTCCACGGAATGCCCTCGAAGATGAACGGAGTCGTCAGCACGTCGAGGTTGATTTCGACGAACTCAGGATGGCCCATACCAACTGGGGTCAGGTACTCGCCGTTGGGAGCTTCATTGCCGTTGATGTCGCGGGTGATGGTCCCTGGAGTCAGGATCAACTTGTGACGCGAGCGACCGATCAACTCGCGAGAGATCGGGCTCAGGATCGCGAAGTTGTCCTCGTAGCTGGCCGGACCGTTCGGCAGCCGCGAGCCAAAGCCCGCGTTGGTCAGGTTTTGGCCGGGCGAGCTGTCTGGATTGATGTCGTTGGACGCGGCTTCGAGGAAGTCCAGGTTGAACTTGATCTTGAAGATGCCGCCAGCACCGCCGCCGACGCCTTGGTTGATGGTGTCCGGGTTGTTCACCGTCGATGCCATGATGAACTCATGGTTGTCACCAGTCGTCGGATCGACGTAGAGCGAGAAGACGTCGACCTGCGACGTCGGGTCGGTCGAGAAGCCGATCATCAGCACGCGGCAACGCGAGTTCTGAAATCCCGGCAGATCCCATTCGACCTCGTCCCAGATCAGATAGTCGGGTTGGTTCGGCGCGTTGCGCGTCTGGATCGCGTTGAACACCGTCATCGAATGCGCCGAGATGTAGCGAACGCCGCCGAAGTCCTCCCAGTTGCCTTCAGCCTGGACCGTGTCGCCGACCAGGAGGGGGGCGAATCGACGCGAATCGGCAGCCGTGACGGCGCCGCGGTTGTTGGTGGGGCAGAACGGATCGCCCTGACCCTGCGCGTCGCTGGCGGCGCCGGCATTGTCGCTACCCGGAACGAACCCGGCGCGCTGGCCGACGGGCACCGTGCTGGGAATGCCGCAGGGGTAGCCCGTGGTGAAGGTGATGGTGTAGTTGTCCGGATCGAGGCCGAAGCGCGCGTCCGGGCTGCCGTTGCCTTCCGTGCCGGCGCCGAGGCCCTGCTGGATCGTGTGCCGACTTTCTGGGTCGTTGATCCGGACCATGACGCCGGTGTTTGGGTCGTTGGCGATGCCGTCGACGCGGAAGTAGCCATCGGTGTGCTCGATGAACGTCACCTTGCCGGTGATGAGTTCTTGGCCCTTCTCGATGAACACGTCGCCGGCGATGACATTGCCGTGGGCGTTGCGGTTGGCAAGGATGTGCGCAAAGGCACCGCCGTAGCCCGTGCTTTCGTCGGCGGCCAAGCCGAACTCGCCGACACTCCGACTGCGCGCTGGCGCCTCGGTCAGCAACTGTTGCAGCGAGAGCCGATTTGCCGGCAGATCAATCAGCAGATTGCGCGGAATGATCACTTGCTGACCGGCAACGACGATCTTGCCGCCGGACCAGACGTCATTGGCATCGTCGAGCACGATCGAGTCGATCTTGCCGCCAATGGTGGCGCCAGTGGCTGGAAACTGGGCCTGAAGGAGGGACGAAAGCGCAATGACCGTGGTCATTGCGCACGCATGGGCAACGAGTCGCATAGAGCCTCAGTAAGGTGAGTGCCTGGAACGACCCGAGTAAGTCGTCCCAATGTCGGCGCCGATAAGGAGCGCCGCGAATCCACGGCCAACCCTACAAGCGAAGCATGCTTCCACAATCCCCACTTAGTGCGCACGGTGGCGCCGACGAACTGCGCCCTTCCGCCCGGGCGACGGGGATTGGCGGGCCCTGCTTGGCGGTCGTAACCAAGAACGAAGGGTGCATGCCGCATTTGCGCACCTCGCCCGAGGCTTGGCGCGCACACAGAGAGTCGCGAGCAGCCGCTGCACGGCGCGCACCAACGGCGCTACGACTGGGCCCGTGACAGGGCCGCGACGGCGAGGGCTCTGCGGCACCGGTAGGTCCGCGCTCCGTCGAAGATCTTGATCGAGTCTTCGTTGGCAGCCAGGTGACCGTTCGAGAAAAGTCGAAGCATGGACTTTGAGCAGACGGTGCGCGGCTTCGGTGCGCTCGGCCATGGCAAGCGGCTTGCGGTCTTCGTGCAACTCGCCCGCGAGGGCGCGCGCGGCCTCAGTGCGGGCGAACTCGCGGCTCGCACCGGGCTCGTGCCGTCGTCGCTGTCGTTCCATCTCGGCGATCTCGTGACCGCTCGCCTCGTGCGCGCCGAGCGTGCCGGTCGCGAGATCCGCTATGCCGTCGCCGTCGAATCGCTGCACGAGTTGCTGTGGTTCCTCGGCGAGGAGTGTTGCCAGGGACGCACGGATCTGTGCACGTCGCCGGTCGCGCGCATTGAGGCGCAGTTGCGCGCCATAGACGATTCGGAACGCGAGTCGGTCCTGTTCGTGTGCGCCCACAACGCGGCTCGCAGCCAGATCGCCGAGGCCCTGCTTCGCGAGCGCTGTGGCGACCGCTACGACGTTGCGAGTGCCGGCCTGCGACCCCAACGCGTGCACCCCATGGCCAAGACGGTGCTGCGCGAGATCGGAGTCGACGACGCGGGGCTCGCCGCCAAGGACCTCGGGGCCATGCTCGGCAAACGTGCGTTCTCGCATGCGGTCGTGCTGTGCCACGAGTCGAAACCGGAGTGCGATCGGATCGCGGCCTTCGCGCAGCGCACGCACTACTGGCCGCTGCCGGACCCTTCGGCTGCAGGCGGGGACCGCGAGCAGCGGCTGTCGGTGTTCCGTTCGGTTCGCGACCAACTCGTAGCGCGGATCGATGCGTTCCTTGTGTCAAAGCCGCGAGGTCGGTCGCCGCGGCGCCGGCCATCAAACGGGAAGGAGTCGAAGCAATGAAGATCGCCGTCAACGGTCTTGGCCGCATGGGCCGATTGTTCGTCCGCGCTGCCCTCGCGCGCGGTCTCGACGTGGTTTGCGCCAACGAGCCCAGGGGAACGCCCGCGGCGATCGCGCTCGGGATCGAGTTCGACTCGGTGCAGGGCCGGTTCGACCGCGAGGTCCTTTCGGTGGACGATGCGATCCTGATCGACGGCCATCGCATCGAACTCACGAAGTCCGTCGAGCCTCGGGAACTCGGATGGCCGCAGCGCGGCGTGCAACTGGTCGTCGAGTGCAGTGGCAAGGTCAAGAATCGAACGTCGCTACAGCCGTGGTTCGAGGCCGGCATCGAACGGCTCCTGGTGTCGAACCCGGTGCCAGGGGTGCAGAACTTGGTCTACGGCGTCAACGACGAGGCCTGCGACTTCGCGACCGAACGTGTCGTTACAGCGGCTTCGTGCACCACCAACTGCCTCGTTCCTCTGGTGCGCGTGCTGCACTTTGCGATCGGCATCGAGCGCGGGCTGGTGACGACTATCCATGATCCGACCAATACGCAGGGTGTCGTCGACCGCATCGACACGGATATGCGGCGTGCGCGATCGGCGTTGTGCAACCTCATCCCGACGACGACGAACTCGGCTGTGACGGTGGGGGAGATCGTCCCCGAGCTCAAAGGGCGGCTCGACTGCATCGCCGTGCGCGCGCCCGTGCTCAACGCGTCGCTCGTCGATTGCTCGCTGCACATGGCGCGGGTCACCACGATCGACGAAGTCAACGGGTGCCTGCGTGCCGCGGCGCAGAAGGGGCCTCTGCGCGGGATCCTCGGCTACGAGACGCGTCCGCTCGTCAGTAGCGACTTCGCGCGCGATCCGCGCAGCGCGATCGTCGACGCGCAGTGCACCAACGTCGTCGACGGCCGCATGGTGCGCGTCATGGCGTGGTATGACAACGAGTGGGGCTACGTCAACCGCATGGTGGATTTGGCAGCACGCTTCCGGGCAGCGATTTCGTGAGCGGATCGAGCCGGCCCCAGTTCCTCGCCGTCTCGGCCTGCTATCAGGTCTTCACCTTGAGCGACGGCGCGCTGCGCATGCTCGTGCTGCTGCACTTGCACGAGCAGGGGCGAACGGCGCTAGCACTAGCACTCGTGCTGTTGCCCTACGAAGTGGCCGGCGTGTTCGCCAACCTGCTCGGCGGCGTGCTGTCGTCGCGCTTTGGTCAACGTCTGGTGCTCGTCACCGGCCTCGCGCTGCAAGGTCTTTCGTGCGCGATGCTCGCCGTCGAGGCCGCGTTGTTGTCGGTGCCCTTGGTCATGGCGACGCAGGTCATGTCCGGCGTGGCGAAGGACCTCGCCAAGACTGCGGCCAAGAGCTACACGCGCGCGCTCGCGGTCGACGACGGCTCGAGCCTGTTCCTGCTGGTCGCGTTCATGACCGGCAGCAAGAACGCCGTGAAGGGGCTCGGCTTCTTTGTTGGCGGCGCCCTGCTCTCGACCCTGGGCTTTCGTCACACCAACACAGCTCTCGCAGTTCTGCTCGTGGTCGCGGCGATCCTGGCTGCGCGACTGTTGCCGGAGAAGGGCGCGAATCGCCGGGCTCACGGGGCGTCGATCCTGCGCCAAGAGCGGTCGGTGCAGTGGCTCGCGCTCGCGCGCTTGTTCTTGTTCGGTTCGCGCGACGTTTGGTTTGCCGTGGCTCTGCCGTTGTTCCTCGCGTCGGTGCACTCTTGGTCGAGCGCTGCCATCGGCGCCTTCTTGTCGGCATGGGTCATCGGCTACGGCGCCGTGCAGGCAGCTGCACCAAGGTGGTTGCGAACCAAGGTCGTCGCGGTCGGCGCGCGGCAGGCCGTCGCGTGGACCGCGCTCCTGCTGGTGCCCTTGGGCGCGACGGCATGGCTGCTGGCCATGGCCACGTCGAGTGTTGCCGTGGTCGCCGTCGGCGTCTGTGCCTACGGCGTGGTGTTCGCCGTCTGCAGCAGCTTGCACAGCTGGCTCGTGGTGGCGTTGGCGAACCGCGACGACGTCGCCGAGCGGGTGGGGTTCTACTACGCCGCGAACAGCGTGGGCCGCGTCGTCGGAACCCTCGCCTCGGGCTGGCTCTTCGACCTGGCGGACGGCGGCACTTCGGGGCTCGGACTCTGCATGTCGGCGTCTGCCGTCATGGTGCTGCTCGCGGCCTCGGCCTCGCTGCCGATGGCCGCGCGGGCGCGGGCGCTCAGTTCTTGATCACGAGCGCGTTGATGGCGACCGCCGGGTCGACCTGGAACTTGTCGAGGCACGCCTGCTTGCAGAAGTGCATCGTGTAGTCCTGGACCTTGAGCGGCCACTTGTCTTCACCGGGCATGCCGAGGGAGCAGCCAGCGCACTGGTGCACGACCTTGTCGACCGCGCCGTCCTTCTGGTCGGCGAGCGCGAGCTTGGCGATCACTTCGGGCGTGATGGCGGCCTGCGCGACCGGCGCCGGATTCGGCGTCACCACCGGTTGGCTCTCCTTGGAGCACGAGGTCAGAGCGAAGAGGGCGCAGCCAATGGTCAATGCGAGTCGGATCATGGTCGCGAGTCTAGCTCGCGGAGGCCCGCGTTGTCGGCTCCGAACTCGCGCTCTTTCTCGCGACCCGAAGAAGCAGGCCGGTGAGGACCGCCAGCGCCAGCACCGTGCCGACATACACGGACGGCGCAGTCACGATCAGCATGGGCATCAAGGCGAAGACGGCGAACGCTCCTACATCACCGCCGATGCTGCCAAAGCTCATTACCGAGAGGCTCATATGGAGTGCGACGCCGGTAGCGGATGCTGCCATGGGGCTCGCAATGCAGAAGCCGATCGTCCAGACGATCTTCGCCGCCGAGGTCTCGCATAGACGCAACAGGCAAATCAGCAACGCCGCGGCCAGCACGAAGCCGCCCATCACCGGCGCCAACACTGGCATCAGGCGCCGCCAATCGACGGCCGTGCCGTCATCGAGCGAGGTTGTGACCACGACCAGCACGAGCGGTGTTGCGGCCCACGCCAGGAGGGTGGCCAGCTGGTTCGTCAACTCGCGTTGGCAGGTCTGCTGGGTCTGGCTCACTTCGTGCGCTGCATCTCGAACTGCACCGAACCTGCTGGGGCTTCCTTGCCGACATTCGACCACTGCGCCGTCGCGTGGTCCTGGTCGACGAATGTCAGCACCAAGGTCGCCATGCAGTGTTCGTCGGGTTGGGCATCGGTCACGCTGTCGAACTCGAAGCGGATCGCGTTTCCAGGCTCGGCGCGAGCGCGCATGCGCGGCTGGTTGCCGGCGGCGCAGTAGTGCGTCATGACCAACGTGCCGCCGTCCATGTGGTAGACGTTGGTCATTTCGTGCTCGGTGCCCGGAAACATGATCTCGCGCACGATGGAACCGCTGGAGCTGACGGTGAAGGTCGAGGTGCCCGGGGGCTGCTCCGGAACGCGCACCTCCCAGGTGCCGGCCATCGCCTTCACGCGATCGAGCAGGGCGGCTTGCTGCTCCTGGGTTGCGGCGGCTGTACGCACGGGGCCAGACGCGCAGGCGGCGAACACGAGCGGCAGGAGTAGGAGGTGTCGCATAGGGGGGTGTTTCTGACCTTCAGAAGGTAGCAGCAACGCGCCGCAGATAGGTAGCCAGGGTTCCTTGCCCTGGGCAGGCGCAGGCGCTTTCGTTAGGGGTTTTCAGCCCCCACCTCCGGCACTAGGTCGCATATGCGTAAACTTCTCATTCTCGCGGCACTCACCGCGAGCGCCCACGCGCAGTCGAACACGATCGTCGGCCTCGAAGGTCGACTGACCAACAACGCCAGCCCGACCCTGTTCGGTCGCCGCGGTCCTGCTCACCCGAACGGCGAGATCGGCATGTCGTACAGCTACACGATGTGCAACCCCGGCACCGTCGCCATGGCGTGGACCGCGCCGATGAATCCGAACCACCCGATGTTCGCCTACACGGTGGTTCGCGAATCGAACGGTCGCCTGGAGCAGATCACCAACAGCGCCACGACCTACGTGAAGCACGCGTTCGGCGCCGCCAACACGAGCAGCACGTGCGGCACCTGCACGACGGTCGGCACCGGTCTGCGCGTCGGCTGCAGCGACACCTATGGCGCCGGCACCAACGCGAACCGCTTCTACCTCGGCCCGGCGGGCGAGGTCGATCCGTGGACCGGCATTTGGAACCCGATCGGTTCGTACTTCGACAGCGGCGATCCGGCCGTTGCTCCTCCTGCTAGCACCGATGGCGTGCGCAGCTTGACCAGTGGCACGACCGGAGTGTTCGTCGACGCCGTGCGCAATCGCGTGACGCTCAATGAACAGGACCTGCTGGTGCCCGGCCGCTTGTTCCACTGCATGCACATTGTCGTGCGCGGCGAGGATGGCGACGCGCATTTCGACAACCTGGGTCATCGCCAGTTCACCGCCGCGTGGACGGGCACGACCTGGGCCTTCGTCAACACGGGCGTCGGCTTCACGCAGGGCACGGTGTTGAACCAGTGGGCCGGCGCCACGGTCAACAGCGCGCGCAACGGCGAAGACGACGGCCACTTCATCGTCGCGTCGAAGATCACCAACAACGGCAACGGCACGTGGCACTACGAGTACATCGTGCAGAACTTCGACAATGCCCGCGGCGCTGCGACGCTGCGCATCCCGATGTGCTTCAGCACGGTGACCAGCAACGTGTCGTTCCGCGACACCGACGGCAACGCCCTCAACAACTGGACCTCGGCGCGCGTGGCCAACGAGCTGGTGTTCTCGGCGCCGCTCGGTAACTCGCTCGACTGGAACACGATGTTCAACTTCGCCTTCGACGCCAACGTCGGCCCGGTCGGTGGCAGTGTTGCGATCGACCAGGCGCGGATTGGTGCCGGGGCACTCACGGTCGACGTCGCCACGCAGATCCCGAGCGGCATCGCCGAAGTGACGACCCTCGGTCCGGGCTGCGGTTCGCCGCTGCCGACGCTCGCGGCGACCGGCGGTCTGCCGCTGATCCCGAATGCGGGCTTCGGACTGCAGCTCTCGGCGGCGCCGGGCACGCTGGTGTTCCTGCTCTACTCGACGCAACCCGCGAACATCGACCTCGGCCTCGGCTGCACGCAGTACCTCGATAGCGCCAACATCGTCGGCTACGGCGTCTACGTCACCGACGGCGCCGGCATCGCCAACGTCGCCGTGCCGGTGCCCAACGACCTCGGCTTCGACGGCGTGCCGATCTACTGGCAAGCGGCGCAGAAAGCGGGCATCGGCCCGGTCTTCGGCCACTTCACGATCAGTAACGGTCTGGCCACTCGGTTCGGCTGCCGCTGAGTCGGACGGACCCGGACGACTGTCCGCCGCGCGGCCCGCAACGAACTCCGTCGCGGGCCGCGGCATGTACCGAGTTGCGTTCCACGGCAACCGCCGGCTCTAGTCGTACCGCCGATGTCCCTGTAGGTTTCCGCGCCTCACCTCTCGGAGAACCTATTGTCATGCAAACACTCATTGTGGCGGGCCTGTTCGTGGCCACCGCCATTGCCCAGAGCAACACCGTCCCTGGTCTCGATGCCCGCCTGTCTTACGCCGGCGATCCCGTTTACTACGGCCGCCGTGGCGCGGCGCATCCTGGTGGCGAGGTCGCCATCATGTTCTCGTACTACATGTGCAACACGGGCACGATCGACGTGCCGTGGACCGCGCCGATGAACCCCGAGCACCCGATGTTCGGGTTCACGGTCGTGCGCGAGAAGAACGGGCGACTCGAGCAGATCACCAATCAGGCGACGACGTTCGCCAAGCACGCGTTCGGTGCCGAGAACGTGCAGCGCGACTGCGGTCCCTGTGCCCTCACCGGCACCGGCTTGCGCGTCGGTTGCAGCGACGCCTACAGCGCCAACACCAACTCGAACCGCTACTACCTGGCGCCGCAGAGCGAGATCGATCCGTGGACCGGCATTTGGGAGCCGGTGGGTTCCTACTTCGATCGCGGCGAGCCAGACGTCGGCACCCCGGCCAACAGCGATGGTTCGCGCAGCCTCTTGAACGGCGCCTCGGGCGTGTTCGCGGATCAAGTGCGCAATCGCGTCACCTTGCGCGAGCAAGACTTGCTCGCGGCCGACAAGCTGTTCGTCGCGATGCACATGGTCCTGCGCGGCGAGGACGGCGACGCGCACTTCAACAACCTCGGTCGCCGGCGCGCCAACATGACGTGGAACGGCGGCACCTGGGTCGTGAGCAATGCCGCTCAGCCCTACCAGCAGGGCAGCGTGTTGCACGAATGGACCGGGGCCTCGGTCACCAGCGCGCGCAACGGCGAGGACGACGGCCACTTCTTCGTTGCCGTCAAGGTGACGGCCAACGGCAACGGCACGTGGCACTACGAGTACGCGCTGCAGAACTTCGACAACGCCCGCGGCGGCGCCAGCTTCCGCATCCCCCTGTGCCCCAGCGTGCAGGTGACCGGCGTGACGTTCCGCGATGTCGACCAGGATCTGCTCAACGAGTGGTCGTGGTCGCGAGTCGGCAGCGAACTGGTGTTCAGCGCACCGCTCGCCAACCCGCTCGACTGGAACACGATGTTCAACTTCGGCTTCGATTGCGACCAGGCGCCGGTCGGTGGCGATGTCGTCGTCGACCAAGCGCGACTCGGTGCCGGGGCGCTGTCGGTGACGATCGCGACCCAGGTGCCGAGCGGGATCGCCGAGGTCACTTCGCTGGGTGCTGGCTGCGGCAACCCCGCGCCGTCGATCACCGTGCAGGGCCTGCCGACGCTGCCGAACCCTGGCTTCGGGATCGAACTGGTCACCGAGCCGCATTCGCAGTCCCTGCTGTTCTTGTCGGCGCAGCAGGACAACGTCGTGCTGGCGCCGGGCTGCACGCAGTTCCTCATGGACGCGAGCCTCCAGACCATCGGCTTCTACGTCGCCGA
>CAMBXM010000047.1 GCA_945871815.1 Singulisphaera sp. GP187 | reverse complement strand
GCAGAATGGCGGCCAGTCCGCGGAAGAAGAGTTTGCCGAGCGTGTGCATCGCGGAGCCATTGTGTCGGCGCGTGCGGCGCGGCGCATGAAGTGCCTGCGCCAATCGTCACGTGTTCGCCCGTGTCCCGTGTGGGCGACACTGGTATCGGCCACGGTAGCGGTGCGTTGCCGGGGTTTGTGCGGAAGCCCCAAGGCAACGGGGGCTTAGGGCATGGCGCTACAGCGAGGTATCCTTCTTGCTGAGCGGCGCGCCCTCGACCCGAAGCCGGCCCCCCATGACGACATTGCGCCTATTGCCCGCGATCGCGGCCCTCCTGTTCTCCTGCTTGCTGAGTGCAGAGCTCGGAGCCCAACGCCCGAACCCCAGGCCGGCGCCGAGTTCCCCTTCCCCGGCCTCTTCGCCTCGCCCTAGCGCTGGCCCGTCCTCGTCGCCGCGCCCGAGCGTGGCGCCATCCGCCCCGCGCCCGAGCGTTGCTCCCGCGCCGCGCCCTCAGTCGATGCCATCCGCGCCGCGTCCGAGCATCAACTCCAACCCGCGGCCCCAACCCAACTGGCAACCGACGCCGAGCCCGCGCCCTTCGCCACAACCGTCGGCGACGCCGCGCCCCTCGCGCCCGACCTATACGCCAGCTGCGCCGAGTCCGACCTACACGCCGCCGTCTGCCTCCAATCCCTCGATTCCCGGCAATCGCCCGCGTCCCACCTACACCCCGCGCCCCGCACCTCAGTCCGGCGGGATTCGCACACCGGGCGCCAGCAAGCCGTCGAACCCAACTAGCGTTCCTTCGATCTCGCCATCGGCACCTGGCGCGCGACCAACTCCAAGGGGCCCGACTCCGCCTCGCGCCATCGGCGGCGGCGTGCGTGTCCCCGATCGCTACCAACCGGCGCCGCGGCCGCGCACGGACACCGGTGGTAGCTCCAGTCCGGGAACGCGTCCACGTGGCGACGGCGGCGCGACAGTCGGCGGCGCCCAGGTACGGCCGGCAAACCCGGGCCTCGCGGCGCGGCCGCGTTCGGCCCTCGGCGCCGTGACGACGCCGCAAGTTGTGGATCGGTACGTCCCCGGCCGCCCCAATGCCGGCCCCCGCGACACCACCGGCCCGCGCGCGAACTCGCGACCGCAACCGCCGAGCACGACGCCGCTGCAGACCAGCGCCGGTCGCCCGCGCGCCAACGTCGCGGTGCCCAACCTGATCGTCCGTCCGCGCACCCCACCAAACACCGCAAACTTCGGGGCCACGCGGCACTACTACGGCGGCTCGTGCTACGGGCCGGTGTGGAGCCCCGTGCGCAACTGGGGCTACTGGAATCCGCACTGCGCGAGCTCGTTCGCGTGGAATGTCGGCTTCGGTTCCAGCGCGTTCTGCTGGGGCTGGTCATCGTGGCAACCGTGGCACTGCTACTACCCGCGCAGCCGTTGGTTCTCCTCGTGGGGTTACTGCTGGTGGGACCCGTGGTACTCGCCGTGCGCGACGCCGATCTGGTGGATGCCCGCCAGCTACTGTTCGCCGCTGTGGTACCAGACCAGCTACGTCTCGTATGCCTCACCGAGCACCGTGGTTGTTGTCGACCGTCCCGCAAGTGATGACACCATCTACGTCGATGCGAGTGCACGGGACCTGACACCCGAAGAACAAGGGCGCCGCTATGCCGACTACGGCGACTACTACTTCAAGGAAGGCCGCTTCCGCGACGCCGCCGATGCCTACGCCAAGGCACGGTCCCTGCTGCCGGGCGATGCTTCGCTGCACTTCGTCATGGCCGACGCGGTGTTCGCCCTCGCCGACTACCACTTCGCGGCGTTCTTGATCGGCGAGGCCTTGCGCCTCGAACCGGGCCTCGCCGGCGCCGAAACCGACAAGCGCCTGCTCTACAAGGAGCCCAAGGTCTTCGAGGACCAGATGGCAGCGCTACGTCGCTATCTCGAAGCCAAGCCCTACGACGCAATGGCGCAGCTCGTGCTCGGCTACAACCTCAAGTTCTCTGATCAGCAGAAGGCTGCGGAGACCGCGTTCGTGCGGGTACTCGAGATCGACCCAATGAACACTTCTGCCACGCTGTTCTTGGAGGCCCTGCGTGCACCGAGAGAGGCCAAGGCCGCGGTCGAAGCAGGAAAGTGAGCCACGCTCCGGCATGGCAAAGTGGTCCGAGTCGCTGATCAAGACGCGAGTCGACCTCGACGGATCGAGTTCAAACGGCGCGTGCCACCGCGTTGCGCGCGAGCAGCGTGAACAGCTCGTCGAAGTCGAACGGTTTCTCGACCAGAGGCCGCGTGCAGCGCCGACTGAACGCCGCCGACTCGGGTGACGCCAGATCCCCAGTGAAGAAGACGAACCGCTGCAGGACCTCAGGATCCTGCTGCTGCAAACGGTCGTGCAGGCCGATGCCCCCAATCCCCGGCATCCGAAGATCGCATAGGACGGTGTCAACCTGCCCAAACTGCACGGCGAGGCCAAGCGCTTCCTCGGCACTGCGTGCTTCGGTCACCGACCACCCTCGTCGTTCCGCCTGCCCGCGCACCACATCCCTCACCCCGTCATCGTCGTCGATCACCAGCAGGCGTCCCGGACGGCTCCTGGGCGCCGGCGTATCGCCATCGCCGATCGCGGCGAGCTCCGAGTTCGGCACGGTCACGCGAAAGCAGGCGCCGCGTCCACCCGGTCCATCCTCGATCGCGATCGTGCCACCATTGGCACGGACGATCGCATGCGCGATCGACAGCCCGAGGCCGGTGCCCTTGCCTGGGTCCTTGGTGGTGAAGAACGGTTCAAACAAGCGGGCGCGCAGTTCGGGTGGCACACCTGGCCCCTGATCGGACACCGTGAACTCGGCGCCGTCAGGAGTGGCGCGGACCGCGAGTACGATTTCGCCGCGCGGAGGACTCGCCTGCATCGCGTTGACGACCAGATTGGTCAACACCTGCTCCAGCCCGATCCGGTCCGAGATCAGCCGCAGCGGGCCGACAGGTAGCACGCGCATCACCGGCGCGTCCGGCGAGGAGCCGCGTTGGATGCCGCGCACGATGCGATCGACCAAATCCTGCAGCGACAGCTCCGCCACCGACCGTCGCCGCTGCCCAGCGAGTGCCGACAGGTTGCGCACGATGGCACGGCATCGTTCGGCCTGCTCGCCGACGACCTTGGCGGCAGCCGCGCCATCCTGGCCGTCGAGCAACTCGGCATAACCGAGGATGACCGTCAGTGGGTTGTTCAATTCGTGCGCGACACCGGACACCAAAGTGCCGAGCGCGCGCAACTTCTCGTCGCGGTCAATCGTCCTCTGCAACTGGGCCCGCTCGCGCTCGGCCGCGCGCATCCGAGCGTGGGTTGCCAACAAGACGCTGATGATCAATCCCGTACCCAGCGTGAGCTGCACCGCGAGGTCGATGAAGCTGTTGAACGCGAGCACGTAACGCAACAGCGGGATCGACGTGTGCCACAGCACTGCGACCGCGTGGATACCCCACGACAGCGCAAGGCCCATCAGCGCCAGACGAACCAAGAGCATCCCCGAGCCAATCGCTGAATCGCGCGGCAGAACACGAACGGAAGCGATCGCGCAACCGATCATCATCGGCGCCTGCAACGCCAGTAGGTCTTCGATGTGAGGAATGACCATTGGCGCGCAGGTCATTGCCAACACGAGCGGCCACCATGCGCGCACCAACCATCGCGGCGACTCGTGGCCGACGAACTGATGGCTGCCACGCAGCAGGAAGAGTCCGAACAGCGTCTTCAAGCCACCGTAGCCCATGTAGCTCAGCACCGCAGCCCAGCGACCGTCGGCCCACGCGTCGTTGTTCGGCACGCGATCGTGGCTGATGAAGAACCGGAAACTCATGATCGTGAGCGCTCCGGCGAGAGCCAAGAATGCTCTCGAGTAGTCAGCCACAGCCTTCGACGCCGGTTCGCTGCGCCGCACGCGCATCAGCACGGCCACGAAGATCCAAGCCAAGAAGGCCTGGACGAACAGCCCCAGTAGGGCGATCAGGTCGATGCTCTTGAGGAGAAACACGGGCGCACCGCAGCATACGGCGGCACCGGCCCGCCTCACGCCTGGGATTGGGCCCCGCCCCATCAGACACCGCACTTCCTGCTGTCGATGGGCACGCGTGCCAGTGCTGCCGCACGACCTTCCATCCGGCTACGCGATTTGCGATGCGGGCTCGCCTCGACGAAGCGAGGCCTTTTCGCTGCGAATCGTCAACACCCCGAGTCGCCCTCGCGCACCTTGCGAGCCAACCATGAAGTGGCCACAGGCGCGACAAGGTCGGGCCCCGAGGCACTCTTTGCGGCCTCGGCACTGCGGCGATCGCCGCCCCAGAGGCTCGGGGCAGCTCCGATTCAGGGCGGGCGGTCCGAACTCGCGTTCCTCTTCACATCCACCGCACCGCGGGATGCCGCCATGCCTCCACCATGCGCGCCGTTCCCCTAGCCATACCCTGCCGCTAGCCTGCGCGGATGGCCCGTCGCATCGACACCTACCTCCAGGCCCTCCTCCCCGACGAGAAGTTCGCGTTCTACGAGTCCGTCCGGGACTTCGCCGACTCTGAGATCGCGCCCCATTTGCTGGACTGGGAACGTCAGCACATCCTGGTCCCGGACGCTTGCGTCCAAGCGATGGGCGACCTCGGCCTCTTTGGCTTGCCGATCCAGGAGCAGTACGGCGGCCAGGGCGGCGACCACACCGACCTCGTGCTGATGGGCATGGCGATCGCCTACCACAGCCAGTCGGTCGCGATCACGCCCGGCGCGGCGGTTTCGCTGGGCGCCAAACCGCTGCAACTCTGTGGCACCGAGGCGCAGAAGAAGGCACACCTGCCCGATCTCGCTGCCGGCAAGCGCATGTTCGTGTTTGGCCTGTCCGAGCCCGGCCGCGGCAGCGACGCCGCCAATCCCGAGGTCACGGCGATCAGGAAGGGCGATCGTTGGGTGATCTCCGGCGAGAAGTGCTGGTCCACCAACGCGCACTGGGCGAGTCACGTGGTCGTGCATGCGCTGACCGACAAGAACGGCAAGAACGGTCGCCGCTCAACCTGCTTCATCGTTCCGATGGACCAGAAGGGCGTGCACTACCAGGAAATGAAGGGCAAGAAGGTCTGGGAGCAGTCCTCGACCGGTTCGATCATGTTCGACAACGTCGAGGTCCCGCACGACGCGATCCTGGGCGCCGAGAACGACGGCTTCAAAGTCATGGTCACCACGCTCAACGGTGGCCGCCTGTTCATTGCCGGCCTTGCGCTCGGCTCGCTCGCGTTCGCGTTGGACAAGTGCCGCATCTACGCGGAGGAGCGCACGCAGTTCGACAATCAGCCGATCGGTCGTTTCCAGCGCGTGCAGGACGTGATCGTCGACATGGACATCGCCCTCGAACGCAATCTGACGTGGCTCATGCACTGCTGCAAGCTGTTCGAAGCGGGCACGCTGTCGCGCGAACAAGCAGCGAAGGTCAAGGTCGACTGCAGCCGCGTCGCCAGCGATCTACTGGTACAGGCAATGGAGATCTGCGGCGGCGTCTCGTGCTTTGACGAGTTCGGTTTGATCCGCCACCACAACGACCTGTTCGTCACGCGCGTCGGCGAAGGCAGCAACTTCGCGCTGAAGGACCTCATCGTGCGTCCGCTGCGCCAAGCCTGAACGCGGCAAGGCCCCGCGCCGCGGGCGATAGTGTTCCGGTGCAGTAACGAACCACTTGGGCGCGGACCGCCCGCGGCTACGACTGCTCGGCGCGCGCCGCAGCAGGCACGCTCCTTGCGCAGGCCGATCACCCTGACCATGGAGGTCGTGATGCGTGTCGCCCTATTGAGCTCGTCCGTTCTGATTGCATTCCTACCGACGTTGCCGCTCGTGGCTCAAACCGCCGAGTTCTCGCTTGCGGACCTGGCGGGACACTACACGGCAGTCGAGCGCGAGCTCCGCGACGCGCCGTTGCCCAAGGACCCCACCATCGCGGTGCGACGACTTGCCGCCATCGACCTACTGCACGAGTACCGCGTGCGTGGCAACTTCGGCGACGACTTGTCCGACTCGGGATTGCGCAACGCGCTGTTCATCGACGACGCCGGACGCCGGTGCGCGGTTGCCTTCTTGTTGGACCGCACGGGCCGCAGCGACCTGACGAACACGATCGCCGAGCAGTACAACGACGCGTGGATCGTCGAGTTGGCCAACGATTCCGAGCTGCGGAGCTGGCTCCACACCAACGGCCTGACACTCGCCGAGGCGGCGCGGATCCAAGGACCGAGCGGGGGTAACCCTCGCGGCAATCCGCCGCCGCCGCCGCCAACGCCTGGTATCCCGTGGCTCTCACCCAGCCCGTCCGAGCCGGACGCGCCGCCGGAACCCAGTGCCCCATTCTGGCGTGCGCCCGCGGCCGCAACGACGCCGTCGGCGGTGCCGCCTGCAAGCAACCAACCGACCGAGTCGCCGGCGCGCCGGACACCAGGGATGCCGATCACGGCACTGCCCGCCCCCGCATGGAGCCTGTGGTGGGACTGGAATCGCGATCGCTTCGAGCCGCCAACGATCGCGCCCGAGGACGACACCGCGAATACCCGCGTACGCGCGATCTCCCGCGAGCAGGTGGTCACGGTGCTGCGCACGCTGGCCGGCCATGCCCAGGCGGATGTTCGCGCGGCCGCCATGCAGGCTCTCGGCCGCATGCTTGCGCTCAACGCCAACGATGCAGAGGGCCTGGAGCAGTCCGTTCGCGAAGTGCGCCTCCGTACGCTCGCGACAGCGGCGTACACGCCCGACCTCAAGGAACTCCATCGCTTTGCCAAGACGACGCTGCCCGCACTGCACGGCGAAGCGGCGCTCGTCGCGCTCGCCGCCTGCGCGTGCAGCACCAACAGCTCTTTCGGCGGCATGATCGAGCAGCACCTGATCGACGCGTTTCTAGCGACTAGCCCGGACACCGTCGCCGCAGCAGCTCTGGCGGCCGCGAAGGACAGCAGACCTCGCCTGCGTGAACTGGCTCGCTCGATCGTGCGCGACGATGGCGCTGAGTGGCGTCGCGGCTTGCTGGCCGCCACGCTCGCGCCAGGAGCTAGCACCGACGACGTCGCCGCGCTGACCATTGCGCTCGGTGCCCGCAGCCCCGCCGTGCGCCGCGCCGCGGCGATCGCACTCGGTCATAGCCGTGCCGAGTTCGCGCTCCCGGCCCTACTGACCGCCTACGAACTCGAACACGAGCAGGGCGTCAAAGGCACGCTACTGCTCGCGGTCGGCGACCACGGCGGCGGCGCGGCCGTGCCGTTCTTGCGCAAGGAACTCGTGGACGGTCCCCGCGCGCTGCGCGTGCTGACTGCCATCGGCCTCGGCATGGCGGCCCACGGGCACGACAAGGACGACGAGACCGCGCACCTGATCGCGGCGATGCGAGCCGACCACAACCGCGACCACACCGGCGGCTACCTCCTAGCTCTCGGCTTGACCGGCGATGTGCGCGCGCTTCCGACCCTGCACGCCGAACTGCACGGCGCCCCGACGAGCGTGGAGCGCGGGGCCGCCGCCAGCGCCATCGGCCTCCTGCGCGATCCCGCTTCGATCCCGCAACTGACGCTTGCCGCCGGACAGGACAGTTGCCCATGGGTCCGCTGTCAGTGCGTACGAGCACTCGGACGGATCGGCGACGAGGCAACCGACACCCTGCGCGACCTGCTGCAAAGGGACGCGAACATTGACGTGCAGGCGGCCGCCGCCGCAGCGCTCGGCGACGTCGCCTCGTCCCGCGCCGCCGCCGGACTCCTCGCCGCCGCGCGCGACCCAGACTCGCCACCTGCCGTGCTGGTCGGCGTCGCCCTGGGCCTCGGCCGCCACTTCCGTACTACCGAGCCGCAACTGCCGACCGCTCGTGCGGCGATGGACCCGCAGGCAATGCCGGCGTTGATTGCCTGGGTCGCAGGCCAGGACCTCTGATCCGCGCCTGGCGCAGCTCGCATCTTCGACCGTCGCGCTGGCCCAGCGACCTCTGGTATGGTTTCGAGCCATGGGACGTCAGTGGTTGCACAGCAAAAAAGAGGTCACGGCCAACCGCCGTGCCAAGATCACCACCAAGTTGGTCCGCGAAATCACGGTCGCCGCGAAGATGGGCGTGCCGGATCCAGAGATGAACGCGCGGCTCGCGCTTGCCGTTGACGCTGCGCGCAAACAATCTGTTTCGAACGACACGATCGCGCGCGCGATCAAGAAGGCCTCGGGCCAGGGCCCGGACGCGGTCAACTACGAGCTCGTCACGTACGAGGGCATGGGCCCGCACAACGTGCCCGTCATCGTCGAGTGCATGACCGACAACCGGAACCGCACTGCACCGGAGATCCGTTCGCTGTGGAAAGACGGGCAGTTCGGCAGCAAGGTCGGCTTCCTGTTCGAGCACCGAGGCATCATCGAAGCAACGATCGACAAGGAAGGCGTTGACCGCGAGGAAGCCGCGATCGAGGCCGGCGCGCAGGATGTGGAAGCGCTCGAGCACACGCCCGAGGAGCAGACCGGGGGCCGATTCTTCACCGACCGCACGGACCTGTATCAGGTCTCGGATGCGCTGAAGAAGCTGGGCTGGGGGGTCACCACCGCAGAACTCGGCTTCGTCGCCAAGGACAAGGTCCAGCTCGAAGCGAAACACCGCGAGACGGTTGAAGGCTTCCTCGAACGCCTCGACGACAACGACGACGTGCACCGCGTCTACGCGGGCATCTGAGTTCGCGCCCGCGTGTTCGCCGCCGGTAGCAGTGCCATGATGCTGACCGTGCTGCCGCAGCTCGTGCTGCTGCTGCTGGTCGCACGCACCGGTGGTTGGTTGCTCGGCAGACTCGGGCAGCCCCGGGTCGTCGGCGAGATCGCTGCGGGCCTACTGCTCGGCCCGTCGCTGTTCGGCGCGGTGTGGCCGAGCGGGTTCGCGGCGGTGTTCGGCGACATCGGCAGCGACAGTCCACTCGCATTGCTCGGTCAGCTCGGACTCGTGTTCTTGACCCTGCTGATGGGCATGGAGTTCGAGTTCGCGCACCTTCGCACGACGGCGAGAACGGCAACCGCAGTGGCGCTCGGCGGCATCGCGCTGCCGTTCACCCTCGGGACGCCGCTCGCCTGGCTGCTCCACGAGCAACTGGCCCTCGAAGTGCCGCTGCCCGGCATGTCGCTGTTCTTGGCGACCGCGCTTTCGATCACCTCGATCCCGGTGCTCGGTCGAATCCTGTTGGAGCACGGGCTCGCGCGGACGCGCTACGGCGTCGTCGCGATCACCGCCGCAGGGCTCGACGACGCGATCGGTTGGATCCTGCTGGCGACGGTGTCGGCGATCGTCGCCGGCGGCGGCGCGATGGACCGCTGCGTGTGGATGTTGCTCGCCACGGTCGCGTTCGTCGCCGCAGTGTTGTTCGTGGTGCGGCCGCTGCTGGTGCACTTCGTCGTGCGCCGACTCGACGCCGGCAGCGAACTCGATCTCGGCGGGCTCTCGCTCGTGCTCGGCGCCGTGCTGCTGTGCGCTTACGCGACCGAACGCATCGGCGTCTTCGCGCTGTTCGGCTCGTTCGTGCTCGGGGCCTCGCTGTGGAACCAGACGACACTGCGCGACGCCCTGCGGCAGAAGCTCGCGCCCGTCGTGGATGCACTGTTCTTGCCGGTGTTCTTCGCACTCACGGGATTGCGCACCGATGTCGGCAGCCTCGACTCGCTGCACGAATGGGGCCTTTGTCTCGTCGTGCTGCTGACTGCGTGCGCCGGCAAGATCGTCGGCTGCGGCGGCGCCGCGCGGTTGTTCGGCATGAGCCCGCGCGAGAGTTTGTGCGTCGGTGTGTTGATGAACACGCGCGCGCTGATGGGCCTGGTCGCGATCGAGGTCGGGCGATCGATCGGCGTGATCGACGGAGCCGTCTACACCATGCTCGTGCTCATGGCGATCGCGACCACGGTGATGACGACGCCGTTGCTGCGGGCGCTGCGGCCGCGCGAGCCGTAGCGAGTCACTGCGCGCGCGGCTCCCACAGGATCGCGCGCTCGCCGGTGGTCCGGTTGGTCCGCACGATGCGCATGCCCGGCTCTTGCACGAAGACGTCGTCGCCGACGAAGCCGATCAACTGACCAGCCTGCACCGAGGACGGCTCGCAGCGCAGGGTCGCGGGATCGAGCACCAGGAAGCGGTCGCCTACTCCCTTGCGGGCATCCACGGGGAACTGGCGTAACCACACGCGACCGCGTCCGTCGCGGCGCGCGTTCGCAAGCCGCGTGCGCGACATCGGCCACGGACTCGGACCGAGGTCGACGCCGAAGGCCTCGCGAGTCGCAGGGTCGTAGGCGAAGAAGCGCGAGCGCTCCGCCCGGGCGCCGACGCGCATCTCGAAGAGGAGTCGGTGGTCGTCGAGCAGTAACTGGGCGCTGCAGTCCTTCAGTTCGGGACGCGCTTCGAGCACGCCGTGCTCGGGGTCGAACTCGCACCAGCCGTCGTTCGAGTTGCCGACGAGCCAGTGATCGCCCACGCACCACGCATGCGAAGCGCTGAAGGGCGAAGTGGTTGGCAGCGTCAGCACGCGACCCGTTCGCACGTCGTACATCCGCTTGTCGTCGCACAGCCCTTGTCCGCGCCAGCGCGCAGCGAACGAGAGCCCGCCGTCGAAGAGCACTTCTGCGCCGTCGACGAGGACCTTGTGGCCCTCGCGCCATGCGCGTCGTCCGTCCGGAAGCAAGACGGAATCGAGCTCCTTCGACTCGCTCGCGACCCCGCGGTCCAGGTCGGGAGACAGCAGGAGTTGCCCCTGGTCTGAGTCGGTGCCGACCTCGACGCACGTTCCGCGATCGAGATCGCAGAGCTGCGTCGTGCCGTTCATCGCACCGATGCGCCACCACCGCGCCGCACCACTCGGGGACTCGGGTCGCAGCGGACCGACCTCCGCACGGCGGATCCACGCGCCGATCGGGCCTACGCGCTGCATCGTCCCGGTCGCGACGTCGAGCACGAACGGTGCCTTGATCCAGGTGTCGTTCGCATCCTCGCTGCCTCCGAGCAGGACGTGCTTGCCGTCCGTCGACACGCCGTGCACCGAGATCATCGTCAGGCGATCGGGACTCGGACACCGGTAGTGCCACACCTCGTTGCCTAGCCACAGCGAAGGTGGCAACAGCGCGAGCAAGGTGGCCGCGAAGCCGAAGCCGAACGAACGCAGTGGTCCGCCGCCGCGGCGACCGCGCAGCGAGGCGCCGTAGACACCGAAGCCGACGACGGCCGCGTAGGCGAGCCAGCCCTTCCACGGCAGCGTGCTCGCGAGGTTCGGACAGGTCGACATCAGCAGCACAACGCCGACGCCGAGCACGAGCACGAACAGCGCCGTGGCGCCGACGGCCATGCGACCTCCGGGCATCCACGTTCCCATCGCGGCGACCCACGGCAGCAGCGCCAGCGAACCGAGCGACGCGGCGGCAGTCACGGGCAGTGAGAGCACCACCTCGCCGTCGTGCGTCGCGCGAAACCAATCGGCGTAGCTGGAGCCGAGCCACGTCAGCACGAGTTCGCCCGTCAGCAGCGACACGAAGGGCAGCCCCACGGCCATCAGCACCGCGAACAGCGTCTTGCCCGCGAACGCAGAGCCCAGAGCGCCGGGCATGCGGCGCAGGAACTGGTCGTCCTTCGGCGCAACCTCGCCGCGCACCAGCTGCGGGGCGAGGAAGGCCACGGCCCCGACGCAGCCGACGAGCACGAACCACGCGAGCGCGTTGGTTCCGGTGTTGCCGTCGCGATTGGCCCAGTACGCCGTCGGCAACAGCCAACAGACGATCGCGAGCGACGCGAGCACGAGGAACATGTAGGCGAACAGGATCGGCGCCTGCGAACGCGCTTCCTTGCCGAACCACACGAGAGCTTGGTTCACGACTCCACCTCCTGAAGTTCCTGGAGCACGCGGTGCAAGCCGCTCGGGATCTCGACGGGCTCACCCTGCACGCCGAGCACGTCGGCGAGGGCGTCGTGCCGCACGATGCGGCCATCGCGCATCACGGCGACGCGGTCGGCGATGCGCGAAGCGAGTTCGAGTTCGTGCGTCGCGCAGAGCACTGTTCGCCGGCCGTCGTCGAGCGCGGAGACCACGGCCTCGAGCACGTCCTCGCGCACGAGCGGGTCGAGGCCCGCGAACGGCTCGTCGAGCAGCAGGAGCTCGGGGTCCGGCGCGAGTGCCGCAACGAGCATTGCCTTCATGCCCTGGCCGCGCGACAGCGCCTTGAACTTGGTGCGCATCGGCACGCGGAGCTTCTCGGCCAGTTCGCTGCAGCGCGCGTCGTCCCACTTCGGGTAGTGCGGGCGCAGGAACGCGTAGAGCTGCGTCGGCGTGAAGAAGGGCGGCACGTCCGGCACGTCGGGCACGTAACCGATGCGCTGCAGCACTTCCTTGTGCGCGAGCAACGGATCCTTGCCGAACACGCGCACGCTGCCGCGCCGCGGCCGCAGCACGCCGAGCAACACGCGCAGCAACGTGCTCTTGCCGGCACCGTTGCAACCCAGCATCACCGTGACCTTGCCCTTCGCGAGCTGCAGGTCGAGCCCGTCGAGCACGCGCTTCCGACCGAAGCGCACGTCGAGCCCCACAACGTCCACCACGTCGCTCATCGTTTCCCCCTCGGCGTTGCCGCCGCCTTCTCCCCGTCCCTCTCTCTCACGGTCCCCGCTCGCGCGAGAACCACACCATCGAGCACCGACTGCAGACTCACCGCATCGTGCCCGGCCCGCATCGCCAGCTCGGCGGCGTTGCGAAGCTGGTCCAACGTCTCGGCGAGTCGCACCGCGCGCGCCACCTCGGGCCCGCGCTCGGTGACGAACACCCCCGACCCGTTCTTGCCCTCGGTCGCGCCCAGGTGTTCGAGGTCGCGCCACGCCTTGCCCACGGTGTTGGGATTGACCAGCACCTGCGCTGCGAGCGCGCGCACCGCCGGCAGCTTGTCGCCGGGCCGCAGTTCGCCGCACGCGATGGCATCGAGCACCGCCGCCGTGAGCTGCTGGCTCGGAGGCACGGTGCTGTTCGGGTCCACGCAGAAGTGCATGACCGTCCTATCGGCCTAGGACGGTAAGGACTTGAGCCTGAGCTACAACTCGACCGGCCCGGTGCCCACGCGCAGCAGGTCGAACCCCGCCTCGACGCCGAACTCGCGCAGGAACACCTTGCCGACCTGCTCCGCCACTCGCGATCCGATACCCGGCTCGATCAACGCGATCGCACAGCCACCGAACCCGGCACCCGTCAATCGCGCGCCGAACACGCCGCTCTGCGCCCGCGCTGCATCGGTCATCACGTCGAGCTCGCGGCAACTGACTTCGTAGTCGATCGCGGTCGAACGGTGACTCGCGTCGAGCTGGCGACCTAACTCGCGATAGTCACCGCGACGCAAGGCCGCGACGCCGGTCGCGATGCGCGTCATCTCGGTGATCACGTGGCGCGCGCGGCGGAACAGCAATTCGTCCATCGCCGATTGCGCAGCTTCGAGATCCGAGGGTTCGTAGCTCGCCAGGTGCGGCAGGTCGCGTACGTGGTTGCGCAGCGTCTCGTGGGCCGTCGCGCATTGCGCCACGCGGTCGTTGAAGTGCGTCTTCGACAGACTGCGCGACTTCTTGGTGTCCATCACCAGAACCTCGCACTTCTGGCCGTCGAACGGCACGTGCTCGAAGCGCGGACCGGCGCAATGGAGCCACAACACATGTCCCGGCTGCGCCAGCGCCGACGCGAACTGGTCCATGATGCCGCAGCGCAACCCGACGTAGCCGTTCTCGGCCCGGTGCGCGAGCAGGGCGAGTTGCTGGCGGTCGTAGCCAGAGTGATAGAAGGCGTCGAAGGCGAGCGCCGAGACCACCTCGATCGCGGCCGACGACGACAACCCCGATGCCATCGGCAGGTCACCGCCGTAGACGAGGTCGAAACCGCGCGCCCGCCCCGTTCGCGCGCGGAAGCCGTGCCAGACGCCCAAGGGGTAGTTGGCCCAGCCGTTGCCCGGTTCGCCGCGCGGCGGCACCGTGCCGGCGGTCAGTTCGAAGGTCCGGTTCTGGTCGAGGCTGACGAGACGAATGCGATCGTCGTCGCGCATCGTCGCCGCGACGTAGACGCCGCGGTCCACTGCCATCGGCAGCACGTCGCCGCCGTTGTAGTCGAGGTGCGCGCCGACGAGGTTGACGCGACCGGGCGCAAAGAAGCGCCGAGCTGGCTGGGCGCCGAACTCGCGGAGGAATCGCTCACTGATCGCGTCGAGCAGGCGCTGCCGTTCGGTTCCGGTCATTCGTTACGTGCCGTCGCGCCGATCCTATACCGTGCCCGACTCGCGCACCAAGCTCCACGCGAACATGCCCGCAAGACTGTCCTCGCTCGCCCCCCTTTCTCTCGCCTTCCTGTTCGCGGCACCGTTGTGGGCTCAGGACGCGCCCACCACTCCAGCCGAACCGCAAGCGCCACAGGTTGCCGTCCGCGCGCCAATCTTCGTGCAGCTGCGCTACCCGCAGGACCGCGACTACACGATCGCGCTGGTCGATGGCTCGCCGATCTCCTTGCAGCAGCTCGTCACCCACATCGACGAACGCCACTACCCCGGCTTCCTCGTCTTCATGGGCGGAGAGGACGGCAATGGCACGCCCGACGGCCGCCGCGTCCTCGAGTCCGATCTGCTGTCGGCGTGGGTCCGACAACTGGCGGATGTTCGTGCTCTCGAGGCCGAAGCCAAGGCGCGCGCCGCAGGACCGATCGATCAACTCCAGATCGATGCGGCGCACTCGGCCGCACTGAAGGCCTCGTTCGAAGAGTATCTCAAGGCCTACACCACCGACCTGGAGCAGCGAGGGCTGCCGACGGAGTTGTCGCAGAAGCGCGTCGACCGACTGTTGACCGACTTCCAGCTGCGACACGGACTGTCGTGCGAGCTGCAAGGCTGGCTCGATTTCTTGCAGCCCGAAGAGGATTGGAGCAACGAGCGTCTCAACACCTTCTTCCAGGACAACCCGCGCTACTTTGGCGGCGGCGTCACCATCGAGCACATCCTCGTCCAGAATCGCGATCCAGGCACCGGGATCCTGATGCAGGAAGGACCGCGAATCGCGGCGGCGGCCCGATTGTCGGAGATCAAGAAGCGACTGCTGCCCGACGGCTCCAACTTCGCCGACGTCGCCAAGCAGTTCTCCGAGGACGCGCGCACGGCGCCGACAGGCGGCAAGCTCGAGAGCATCGAACGCTTCGACCAGCGAATGCCAACGGTACTTTGCCGCACTGCTTGGTCGCTCCGCGACGGACAGATCAGCGAAGTCGTCGAGTCGCAGTACGGCTGGCACATCGTGCATCGCATCGAGCACGTGCAGCGCATGCTCATGATGTTCACCGACGCGACCGTGCCCCTGGTCAAGAGTCTGCTCCGGCGCGAACTGCAGGAGACTCTGCTGTTCACCTGTCGTCACAAGCACGGCGTCGAGCTGAAGCTCTGAGTCGCGCGACCGCGACGATGCGCGTTCAGCCGGCGAACTCGCGATAGACTAGGTACCAGAGCGGATTGAGCGCGGTCAGCAACAGCGCACGCCAACGGTAGGACGCCTTCTTGGTCTTGTGGTGAAACAGGCGGGCGCCGAGTTCGGCGCCCACGCAACCGCAGGCAAACGTCCACGTCAGCAGAGTCATCTCCGGCACGCGGCGACCGCCGCGCGAGGCGCGCCACTTGTCGAAGCCGAACAGACAGAACGCGACCGAGTTGCTTGCGAGCACAGCCCACCACATCCACGTCGGCATGCGCCCATCATGGCCCTCGGACGCAAACGGGGGCAAGGACATCGACCGCGTCGCTCGCTACGCTGCGTCGGCTCATGACTCCGCCGGTCACCGCACGCGACATCGAACTCGCCGCCAACGCGATCCGCGGCCACGTCGTCCGCACGCCGCTGGTCCCCGCACCGCGACTGTCGGCGCAGTTTGGCTGCGAGGTGCGGCTCAAGCTGGAGAACCTGCACATCACGGGCTCCTTCAAGGACCGCGGGGCCTGCTACAAGCTGCAGCAATTGAAGGCTCAGGACGCCCGCGGCGTCGTGGCTGCTTCCGCTGGCAATCATGCGCAAGGCGTAGCATGGCACGCGGGCAAGCTGGGGATCCCTGCGACCATCGTGATGCCGCAGGCGACGCCGTTCTCGAAGGTCGAACGCACCGAGGCGTACGGCGCCGTGGTCGTGCTGCACGGCGAGTCGGTAGCAGAAGCGCAAGATCGCGCGCACGAGATCGCCGAACGCGATGGGGTCACGTTCGTACCACCCTACGACGACCCGCATGTGATCGCCGGGCAAGGCACGTGTGGCCGCGAGGTCCTCGAAGACTGGCCCGATGTCGACTGCGTCATTGCGCCGATCGGCGGTGGCGGCCTGCTCGCCGGCATGGCGCTTTGGCTCAAAGCGCACCGACCGCAGATTCGCATCTTTGGCGTACAGACGACCGGATGCCCGTCGATGCGTGCTGCGATTCGCGGCGAACCGCAGCCGACGCTGTACACCTTGACGCTGGCCGATGGCATCGCCGTGAAGCGACCCGGCAAGCTGACGACACCGATCTTGGCGCAGCATTGCGAAGACATCGCCTTGGTCGACGACGCCGCGATCGAACATGCGGTGCAGACCCTCGCGGCGCAGCAGAAGACCGTGGTCGAGGGCGCTGGCGCAGTGCCGCTTGCAGCACTGGCGCAAGACCCCGCGCGCTTTCAGGGCCTCAAAGTGTGCCTCGTTCTGAGCGGCGGCAACATCGATCGCCGCATGCTGTCGACGGTGCTATTGCGTGGCCTCGCGCGCGACGGCAAGGTCGCCAGGCTGCACATCGAGATCCAAGACTTGCCTGGCGTCCTCTCGCGTGTCACGCGCCTCATCGGCGACTCTGGCGCCGATATCATCGACATCGATCACCAGCGCACCTTCTCGCGCCTGCCGCCGCGTTGCGCCGAACTCAGCGTGATCCTCGAGACTCGCGGCCAGCAGCATGTCGAGACGATCCTCCAGACGCTCCAGCGCGAAGGCTTTCCGGCACGCGCAACGTGAGCGCGCTGGAGCAGAGCGCACCCGGCGAGCACGCCGCCTCGCAGCGAGCGCGAGCGATGGCGGTGGCTTCGGCGCGGAGCCTCCTTGCTGCGCGCAACGAGCGGCCGACGGGCGCGTTGTTCGAGGATGACTGCGATCGCGCAACCGGCGCCGCAGCCGTCGCGGTTGCTTCGTTCGCGCAACTCGGCGCGCTCTACCCGCAGTGGCTGGCGGGTCCACCCCGCAAACGCGCTGGCGCGTGGTTCACGCCGCGCGAACTCGCCGACCCAACAGCGTTGCGCACGCTGCAGCCGCTGGCCTCGTGCGAACGGCCGCTGCGCATCGTCGATCCCGCGTGCGGCGGCGGCGCCTTCCTGTTGGCGGCACTTCGCGCCCGCCTGCTAGCTGGAGCCTGTGCACGCGAAGTTGTCGAGCGCGAGTTGTTCGGCGTCGACCTCGATCCGACCGCGGCGCAGTTGGCGGCGTGGACCTTGCGTGAGGCCTGCGGCGACAACGCGCCTGCGATCGAGGCCATCGAGAGTCACGTGCACGCGGGCGACGGCTTGCGCGCTTTTGGCGACGGCACCTTCGACGCCGTGGTCGGCAATCCGCCGTGGGAGACGCTGCAGCACGGTCACGGACTGGCCGCCGCCAAAGACGCTCGCGGTGCAAACACCCCCCTGCGCGCCGGCTTCCAGTTCGCGGGTCGCGGCAAGCTGTTCACCTATCGCCTATTCGTAGAGCGCGCACTCTTGCTGCTGCGTAGCGGCGGCCGGCTCGGACTCCTGGTGCCCGCCAGCCTCTACTTTGATCGCGATGCCCGCCCGCTGCGCGAGCACCTGATGACCGCGTGCCGCTGGGAGTGGATGTTCGGGTTCGAAAATCGCCGCCGCCTGTTCACCATCGATAGCCGCTACCGTTTCTGCGCGATCGTTGCCGAGACCGGCGCGAGCACGACGGCGATCCGCGTCGCCTTCTCGCGCACCGAGCCGAGCGAATGGGCGGCCGACGACCCCGTGCACCTCAAACTGGCGATTCGCGACGTGCACCTGCTGAGCCCCAGCAGCGGCGCGTTCGTCGAGACCAACTGCGATCGCGACCTCGAACTGCTGCGCAAGATCACCGCCAACGGCACCCCACTACTCGGCGCCAACGGCGCTTGCCATTGGCGCCAAGGCGACTTCAACATGACCAGCGATCGCGCGCAGTTCCTCGAGCGCACGACCGCGGAGCGGAACGGCTACGTGCGGCATCCGGACGGCACGTGGCGCCGAGGCGATGCCGACGCGGTCCTCCTGCCACTCGTGCAAGGCGGGATGCTGGCCGTGCTGCACCCCAACGCCGGCGCCTTCGCGGGCGGAACGGGTCGCGCAGTGCGCTGGCGAACGCCGAGCGAGCCACTCGTACCCGAACCGCAGTACCTCATCGCCCGCTCATCGTCGTCGGTCGAAGCCCCCGCCCGGGTCGCACTGCGGGCACTGTCCAACGCAACCAACGAACGGTCCGCCATCCCCTGCCTGCTCGACAGCGCGCCATGCGGCAACTCGCTCGGCGTACTGTGGCCCCGCCCAGAGACCAAGACGCCCGTGCGCGATGCCGCGTTCGTCGCCGGGGTTCTCGCGTCGCTCACGTTTGACTGGGCGCTGCGAAAGAGGCTCGCCGGCACCAACCTGAACGGCTTCGTACTGGCCGACACCGTGTTGCCAATCGCTACGGACAACAACCGCGCCGAAATCGCCGAAATCGCACTGCGCATGTGCGCGATGCTGCCGTGGCATGGCCCGATGTTGGTGCGTGCGCACAGCGAAGACCTGTTGCGCGACCGCGTCCAACCGGCGCTTGACCAATCGGTCCGCGACGAGCTGCGCATTCGACTCGAACTACTCGTGGCGCGCGCATTCGGCCTCGGCACTGACGATCTCGAGTGGATGCTGCGCGACTGCGACCTGCCGGTGGAACGACTCCAGGATCGGCAGGCGACGGCACGGCTCGATCCCAAGGGCTTCTGGCGCGTCGATCGCAAACTCCCTCCCCACCTGCGCCTGCCCATCCGCACCCTGATCGCCGCGAACAGCGCAGCGAGTCGCCACTAGAGAATGCGCAACTGATGCAGGTGATCGGCCAAGGCCTCCGCAGAATCGAATCGCAGCTTCGCCGCAGCATCGCGCGCGAGGATCGCTCGGGCCACCGTGCCGCGGAACACGGGCTCTTCGAGCAAGAGTCGCGCAAAACCTCCATCCTGATGGACGCGCTGCTCGACTTCGGCAAGCAGTAGCGGTGTCGGGCGGATGACGACTGGCAGCTCGGGGGGAGCCTGCTTCGGCGTCTCGGGTCGACTGCGTCTCCCGCGCAACCCGAATCGAGAGTCAGAAGAACTGCCGTGGATCAGGTCGTGGGTCATCGCGTCTGCCTCAGAGTCGCACCATTGCGCACCGAAGGCGCGCGAGTGGCCGGTCTGACGATGACCTACGTCGCGAACTTCGAAACTTCACGCGAGCACGGCAAGGATCCCGAGCGTCGCGTTCTTCATCACTTCTTCTGCTGATCGCGAGCAGCAAGTTCTGCAGCGATGTCGACATCCCATTCCAGCTTGTCGCCGTCGAGGACCGCACGAGTGATGCGGATCTCCGCCTTGCCAGGCTCGGCAATCGCAATCGTGTAGGTATCGGGCGGCACGGATCCGAACTCGTACCAACCACTGTTATCGACCGAGTCCTTGCTCGCCATCAGGCGACGCATCACCGACAGCGTCGAGATCTTGCTGACGACAGCCTTGCCGTTCCCGTCGTAGAGCGAAATGTAGGCGAGCGGAATCTGCGACTTGTCGACGTTGGTCGCGCGAACACGCAAGGTGGCCCCGCGCACGATGCGTAACTGCACGTCGGCGGCGCCATCCTCGGCCACGACCACGTCCTGCAGTCGCCCGGCCTCGAGCGCCTCGGTATCGACGCGAAGGTCGTAAACCCCAGGGTTGACGCTCTCGACCTCGAACCGACCGTCATCGCCCGTCAAGATTGGCGCGGCCTGCATGCCGAACAGACTCGCGAGCATCCCGCCCTCGCCGCGCTGCTTCTTTCGCGAAGTTTCGGCGTAGTGGATCTCGGCTCCGCGCACGGGCGCTCCAGAACCATCGATCACGATGCCGGTGATGCGACCCGCAATCGGAACGGTAACGATGAGACCTTGCACGTTGCTCATGCCATCGACCACGACGCCGTCGAGCTCGGCTTCGCCGTGAGCCACCTGCTTTTGCCCGTCACTGCCGCCCTCGCGCCTGCCGCGACCGGGCCCCTGGCGATTACCGGCCCGCAAGCGGTAGGTGCCCGCCGAGACACTTCGCATCTGAAACTCGCCCTTGTCGTCGGTGCGCGCCTGACTCAAGCCACCCTGCGCAATCATGCCGATCAGCCCCTCGGAGTTGCCGAGTCCACCCTGATCGCTGCCGAGCGAGACCTGCATGCCGGCGACCGGGTTGCCGCGCGTGTCCATGACGCGACCGCTGACCTCGCTGCTCGGAAGATCGAGGTCGAGCATGTAGTCGAGTTGGCCCTCGGGCACTTCGATCGTCATCGAGGTCTGAACCGGTCGCCCCTGGAAACGCGAGACCTGGGCCACGTAGTTGCCAGGCTTGATGCCGACGATCTCGTAGCGACCATCGCTGCCCGCCGCGTTGGCGCGCACGCCCATACCGAGAATGCCATCGCGATCGGCGCCGAGCAGCGTGACCAAGGCGCGGGGCACCGGTGCGCCACTCTCGCGCACCACGCCATGAATGCGCACGCCATCTTCGCTCTCGTCGGCAATGTCGAGCCGGACCGTCTTGCCTTGACGCACCGTGACGGTCTTGAGCCGCATGTTGCTCAGCAGCTCGAGTGGGATGTTGTCGGCGCGCTCGTCGAGGCGCGACTTGAACACGGCGTACTGGCCCGGCGGCAGCCCGTCGATCGAGTAGAAGCCACGCTTGTCCGTCGTGGCGCTGCGCAACGTGCCGCTCTGCATGGAGAACGCCGCCATGACCGCATCGGCGAGCGGCCGCTTCAATACGCCAGTGACGTTGCCTTCGATCGTGCCGCCCGCATCGAGCGTGATCTCGATCGGTAGCACCGGCTTGTCGGCAGTGAGTTCGACATCCTTGGCCGACGACTTGGCCATGTCTGGATGCCGCGCGGTGAAGCGATACATGCCGGTCGACAGAGCCTCGATTGCGAAACGGCCTTGGCTGTCGGTCATGGCGCTGCGGCGACCCTGCGTCGAGGCGAGGCCCAGGAAGTCCATGTCCTCAGGATCGATGTCGATCGCGAACATGCCGCGATCCTTGCGGTCGCGCTGCTTGTAGGCCGTCACCTGTGCGTCGCTGACAGGCTTGCCGGTCGCGGCATCGACGACCGTGCCCTTGGCTTCGAGCCCGGGCGCGAGCGTGAACGTCAACTCGTCACCGACCTGGCCAGCGACCACGCCGACCTCCTGGTTTTCGGGATCGAGATAGCCGTCGGCTCGCACGCGCACGCGCACGCTGCCCGGCGGGATGCCGCTGAGTTCAAAGCGACCATCGTCGGCGGCGATCTCGCGCCAGTTGCCGTCCATGTTCATGCCTCTGCTGGCCATGGTCTGGCCCTCGGGCAGTTGAATGGTCGTCTCGCGCATCTCGCCACGCCGACCGCCGCGTCCGCCACCCTGCCAGGAGGGACCGCTCATGCCATCGTTGTCGTCGCGCGCCGTGCCGCTTGCATTCGCGGCCACTGCTCCGTCCTTTCCAGCAGCGGCTTTATCGCCTTCAGGGCGCGGCTCGCGAGAACGCGTGTCGACGCGGAAGCGGGTGATCGGCTGGCCGTCCTTGCCGACAACGAGCCCGCGCACGACGGCCCCGCGCTGAATCTGCACCTCGAGATTGGGTTCGTCGATCTTGACGCCCATGCGCGTCGCCGTCGTGTAGCCAGCCTTGCTGGCCTGCACGACGAGTCGTTCGCCCGTCATGCCGCGCGCGACGAACACGCCATCCTTGTCGGTCTTCACGTCGACTCGACGGATCTTCAGCATCATCTTCAAGAACTGAGGATCGTCAGGACGCTCCCACGGGCGCAATTCGACGGCGGCCTCCGCGACTGGTTGCTTCTGGTCGTCGACGACTTTGCCGGTGACCGTCAAACCGTCGGCAAGGCGCAGCTCGAGATCGGCATAGACACCACCATCGACGACAGCGAGGTCCTCGATGGCTGACGGCGCCAACCCTTCGGCCGCGGCCACGAACGCGACCCGCCCGGCAGCAACCGGCCGCACCGAGAACTTGCCCTCGGCATCGGTGGTGATCGGCTCGCTGCGACCATCCGCCGAGAACAGCACGCGGCTGATGTCGAGGTAGACCATCGCGACGTTGGCGCCAGCGATCGGTGCGCCGTCTGGACCGAACACCCGGCCAGCGACCGTCGCACCCTCGTGCCCGCGCAGCGTGACCTCGGTCACCTGGCCAGCGAGAACGTCGACGCCGTGCATCTCTTCCAATGCCATCGCCTTGGCCGACGACGAGACCACGTAGCCATTGCCAGTAGGCACACCCGGGATGTCGAAGCGTCCGTCCTTGTCCGTCACCGTCTCGAGCCAGCGATACTTGCGATCGGTCAACTGCCCAAGGAACGCGTTGAGGCCGGGGCGCAGGCTGACCGCAGCCCCTGCCACCGGGCCGCCGTCGGCACCGAGCACGATGCCGCGCACGCGGCCGCCGGGCTGAGCGCGCAGTTCGATACCCTCGATCATCTGGCCGCTCGCCAACCGTGCGGACGCCGGCGTCCGGACGTAGTAGCCGTCACTGCGACCGTCGAGGAACACGAGTCCATCGCCAAGACCGGTCAGTAGAAACGTGCCGTCGGCGTTGCTGAGCGTGCGGCCAAGGACCTGCGCTGGCCGGTGCGTGTCCGTGAACATCCCGCCTTGGATCAGTCCGCGGAAGCGATTCATCAACGGCTCGAAGGACGGCTGCTGCTTCAGCGCCAGGACCTCGATCCCCGCGAGCGGCAGCGTCGTCGCCGCATCAATGACGATGCCGCGGACCCCACTCAAGCCAACCCCTGCCTGCGCCACCGTCCGCTGCGTCTCTCCGCTTCCTGCCGTTGCCGCCTCCACTCCCGTCTGGTCCCCCGTCGCTAGTGCGGCCGTTTCGCTTTCGGCGCTCTTCCCGCCCTGCCCGACCTCGGGGGCCGTCAGCCCATCGCCCGTGAGCAGAAATACGAGCAGGGCGAGCAGGGCCACGAGGGCGCCGGCAATGACGGTGGGCTTGGTGCGCATGGGGAGGGTCTTGGCAGGGGGGCGAGCGGCGGGCGCGCTGGTGGCCGCCCGGTCGACGGATCCTGTCGGCGCCATCGATTGCAGCCGCACAGAATAACGGTGCGCGATTCGCGGCGAACGGCCGAGTCGATGCGGCCCGGCGCAGTTGGGACCAGGAGGTTACGTATTCGATCGGCGCACGCGATCAGGAACGACTGTTCGCTGGCTCGGCCTTGCGTCCGCCACTCGGCCAGCAACCTGGACCAGGACGGAGAGCGCCAGCGGCGGCCCTCGCCTCACTCCGCGATCGGCAGTTCGAGGACGAAGGTCGTCCCCGCACTGCTCGTCGACTCCAACCGGATTCCGCCTCCGTGTCCTTCGAGGATGCGCCGGCAGATCGCAAGGCCAAGACCAGTGCCCGAGGTCTTGGTTGTGAAGTACGGCTCGAACAACCGATCGCACGTTGCAGGATCGAGGCCAGGACCGTCGTCGACGACGCGGATCACCGCACGAGCGGCCTCGCGCGCCGACGCGATGTAAACCGTCACGCCAGACGGCCGCGCTTGCGCCGCGTTCTGCAGCAGGTTGACGAACACGCGCTGCAGCTCGCGTTGGTCGATACGCACAGACGTCGTGCCGGCCCCTGGCTTCAGTTCAAGGTGAAGCCGGCCGGCCTCGAACAGCGCCTTTGCCGAGGTCGCCACTTCGCTCAGGAAGTCATCCAAGACGACGTCCGTCAGCGTGCGCATTGGCGCGCCGGCGAACTGGCGGAACTCATCGGCGATGCGCAGCAGTTCTCCGGTCTGAGCTTCGACCGTACGCGCGAGGCGCTCGGCGATCGCGTCGGCGCGTGGGTCCTGGTCGCTCCTGGCGCGCAGGAGCAGTTGCGCGGTCATGCGCATGGGCGTCAACGGGTTCTTGATCTCGTGCGCCACCTGACGCGCCATTTCGGCCCATGCCTTCTCGCGTTCGGCGACGACGAGCCGCTCGCGGCCCACTGCAAGTTCGTGCGCCATTTGGTTGAAGGCTGCGGCGAGTTCGCCAAGTTCGGCGCCGCCGCCAGCAGGGACGTGCACGTCGAGATTGCCGGCGGCGATGCTGCGGGTCGCGCTCACCAGTTCGTGAACGGGTCTCGCAATGGCGCGCGAGGCGGCCAGCGACCAGACCACGAGGACGAACAGCATGGCTCCGATCGCCGCAAGAAACACCCGGGTGAAGGCATCGGTGGCGGCGAACAGTTCACGCTGTGGAATCGCGACGCCCAACGTGAAGTCGACTGGGGCACCGTTGCGAAGGCGCCGGAAGCCGCACAGAAACGTCTCGCCCGAGGCACCCTCGAACAGAACCTCACCGCTCTCGTCGAACTGCAGGCGCTGGCGGAGCGCGTCGGGGAAGACGCGCTCGCCGTATCGCCCGCGATCCGTGTGGCCGCGCAAGAACCCGTCGCGATCGACCAGGAACACTTCGGCAGACGGGTAGCCGGCATCCAGCAACGCACTGCGCGTACCGTCGATCAACTGCTGCACTTCCTGCCACCGGATCAACGCCAGCAGCGCGCCCGGT
>CAMBXM010000046.1 GCA_945871815.1 Singulisphaera sp. GP187 | reverse complement strand
CACCTGATCGAGTTGCCGCAGCTCCTGCATGATGAGGCTACCAATGACCTTGCTCGGCACCTCCTTGTCGAAGGCTTCCATGCACTGCCGTTCGATGCGGTCGGCGATGGCCTCGAGAGTCTCGAGGGACACCGGCCGCTTTTCGCACGCGTGGATCATTCCACTGAGCACCTTCTGCCGGTCGAACGCGACGCGTTCTCCGTTCTTCTTCACCACTCGCAACGGCGCCGTCTCGACGCGTTCGTAGGTGGTGTAGCGACGGCCACAATCGGCGCAAACGCGACGGCGACGGATGGCAAAACCATCCGCGCTGGCGCGCGAGTCGATCACGCGGTCGTTGTCGGCCTTGCAGTAGGGGCAGCGCATGGACACCTGCCGCCGCCGCCCCAGACCTGGCTGACCCCAGGCTATAGAGCTGGCGACGAACGCGGGAACCTTACCGACACAACGCCTTGTGTGTCAAAGGCCAGCGCAGGCCTTTCGCGCACGGCCTGGGCCCGAGGCAGTTACTTGCCCAGACAAAACCTGCCATAGATGCGGTCGAGCAGGTCCTCGACGCCGTGACTCCCATCGATGTCGTCGAACGCACGCAGCGCCTCCTGCAAATCCTGACTGCAGAGCTCTGGAGCAGTCGCAGACGCCGCGCGCAAGAGCGCGGTCGCAGCGCGCACCAAGGCGTGGCGGACGGGCGCGCCGGCATCACGAGCGCCCGTGCGCGCGTGGCGCAGCAGAAAGGCACGCAGTTCCCCGAGACCCTGACCCGTGTGCGCACTGGTTGCGAAGCCCGGCACGTGCGGCGGCTGGCGCAGGCGATGGCGCACGGCGGCGAGCAGCGACTCGCTGAGCGGCTCCCCCCAGCGATCCGATTTGGTGAGCACCAGCGCCAGAATCGGCAGTGACGAAATCGGCGGCGGCGGCAAGTCGTCGGGATCCACAACCAGCAGCGCCGCCGCGGCCAGACCTCCGAGGTGGTCGCGCAACTGCAGTGCGGCGCGATCGATCGCTGTCGGTTCGTCGAGATCGCCGGGCGCATCCCAGACCGCTGTATGTGCGGACAGTTCGAGCCGCACGACATCGCGCGTGGTGCCAGGCTGCGCGTCCACCAGCAATGTGTCGTGCCCGGCGAGCGCATTCCCGAGCGACGACTTACCGGCGTTGCTGCGACCGAGCAACAACACCTCCCCGCCGGCGAGGGCCATCGGCAATCGCTGCTGCAGGGCGAGGACTTCCTCGAGCGCCAGCGCCAGTGGCGTGCGCCAGGCTGCATCCGGCACCGCACCGGTGTCCCCCTCCTCGAAGTCGAGCCCGAGTTCCAACAGCGCCAGCGTGTCCTGCACTCTGCTGCGGATGGCAGCAACCGCAGCCGAGAGGCCCCCGCGCAGCCAGGACGCACCGGCAGCGACGGCGGCCGCGTCGGCGCCGTGGATGAGCATCAGCACGCCTTCTGCCTGGGCGAGATCCAGGCGCCCATTCTGGCAGGCACGAGCGGTGAACTCACCCGGACGCGCGGGTCGCAGGCCATTGCCGACCGCCGCCACCATGGCCGCCTCGATCGCAGCGCAGAGCATCGGGCTCCCAGGCACATGCAATTCGACCACGTCTTCGCCGGTGTAACTCCGCGGACTAGGCATATGCAACGCAAGCGCTGGCACACGAAAGGCACCGACAAGAAGTTCCCCTTCGACCTGTGCGCGGACGGCCGGCAACGATGGCACGAAGACCGCACTCGCAGCGCGCGTGGATAGTGGCCCCGACAGGCGCAGCACCGCGCGCTCGCCAGACCCCTTGGGACTCGCCACCGCAAAGATCGTGTCGCCGAGCACCACCAGAACGTAGCCGAGGGCGGGCTTTCGCGCCGCCCTCAGGCGTTGGTGCCAGCCAACCTTCCGGTCGCAAACGCAGCCTGGAAGTTGAAGCCTCCAATCGGCCCATCGACATCCAGGATCTCGCCGCAGAGGAACAGCCCCGCCTGCTTCCGTGACTGCATCGACCTCGGATCGACTTCGTCGAGCGCGACGCCACCGCGCGTCACCTCGGCATGGTCGAAGCCCAGGCTGCGGCGCACGCGGAGGCGCAGGTTCTTCACCACTAGCAGCAAGCGCTGCCGCGCACTGCGATCGAGATTGGCGAGCGTGGTCTCGCGACAGCCGGCAAGTTCGCACAGGACTACGCGCAGTCGCTCCGGCAAGTAGTCAGGCAACAGCGCCCCGGAATGCCGACGCCCATGAACGCGGGCGGTTTCGAGCCACGTGTGCTGCAGCGACTCCTCGCTCTGGAACGGCGCGAAGTCGAACCGAAGCTCGGCGCCGCCGCGCTCCTCAACATCACCAGCCAAGTCCATCGGCGCCGGCCCAGACAGTCCCTTGTGCGTGAACAAGATCGGCCGCGTGCGCCGATTGACGACGCGGCCGCCATCGTCAAGCACGGCGAGTTCCACGCCGTGCAGCACGATGCCTTGCAGCGACCGCACCCAAGCATCGTCGACCAGTAGAGGTGCCAGCGCTGGGACGCACGCCGTGATCGTGTGGCCAAAGGCGGTGGCGAAGCGATAGCCATCGCCCGTCGCGCCCGTCTTCGGGTAGCTGAGGCCTCCCGTGGCTAGCACGAGACTGGCGGCGCGGACTTCACCGCGCGGGGTCGCCACGAGAAAGCGATCGCCCTCGCGACGAACACCCGTCAGCGGCGAGGAAGTGCGCACTTCCGCGCCAGCTGCGGCGGCATCGCGCAACAGCGCCTCGAGCACGTCGCGCGCCTTCTGGGAGACTGGAAACAGCTTCTCCAAGTCCTCTTCGCGCAGCGGCACGCCGAGTCGGTGGAAGTGCTCGACGACAGCCGTCGGCGGCAGCATGTGCATTGCATGCCGAAGAAAGCGCCCGCGTCGCTCGCCGTATTGAAGCTCGAGGTCGCGCCCCGAACGCGTCGTGGTGACGTTGCAACGACCACCGCCGCTGATCAGGATCTTGAGTCCGGGGCGCTCGTTTTTTTCCAACAGCACCGTGCGACGACCACGAGCCGCAGCCGCCGCCGCAGCGAGCAGGCCAGCTGCACCACCACCAGCGACGACGACGTCGACATCGGAAGCGGGCATGTTTGAAAGCTCCGGGAGAGACGGCCGCAACTTGGGCAGCGGCCGTGGGCTCAACTCCAAGAACCAGTCGGGCCCGTCTTTGGGCCCCAGAGTCTTGGGGCCCTAAGGCTTGGAGCCCTAAGGCTTGGAGCCCAGCCGGCGCCCTTTCAGGCCGGCGCCGCTCTCAGGCCTTCGCCTGAGCGGCTGTCTCGTCGGGCTCAGTCACCCGAAGGACCACGCGGCTACCGATCGGAACTGCACGGTTCGCCAAATAGCCCTTGCCGAGCTTCTTCTTCTTGAACCGACCGCGGGTAGGACCGCCGTTCTTGCGCCTGGAACGTGCCATGGTGTGTGCCTAGTTGTTATCGAAGGGTTGCTGCGCCGCGATCAGCGCTTGATCTTGACCTTGATGCTCTTGGAGAGCATCAGGTAGCCGTTGTTGTGCCCAGGAACGGCGCCACGCAGGTAGACGAGGTTGCGGTCGGCGTCGACCTTGATGACCTCGAGATTCTGAACGGTCACGCGCTCCACGCCGTAGTGGCCGGCCATTTTCTTGCCCTTAGGCACACCCTTGCTGATCGAGTGCATGCGGCCGAGGCCGCCGGCCGTGCGATGGTTCAGCGAGTTACCGTGGGAAGTCGGCTGGCGATGGAAGTTCCAGCGCTTGATGGTGCCGGCCCAACCACGACCTTTGGTGGTTCCAACCACGTCGACGTTGGTCACGCCCTCGAACAAGCTGGCGCTGACGTCGTCACCAGGTTTGACCGTTGGGGCCTCGCCGAGGCGGAACTCGCGCACGAAGTGCTTGCTACCTTCCAGGCCGGCCTTCTTTGCTTGGCCCAGGGCGGCCTTGCTCGAGGTTCGGGCTGGGCGGTCATCAAAGCCCAACTGGACCGCGTAGTAGCCGTCGGCAGCGCGCGTGCGCTCCTGACGACCGCTCTTCTTGCCGCGGTTGCCGGTGCTTGTGCGGTGGCCTTCAGGGTGCTCGCCAGCGGCGACCACTTTGATCTGGAGGACCTTGCAGGGACCGGCCTGCACCACCGTGACGGGGATACAGGTACCGTCTTCGCGGAAAATCTGGGTCATGCCCAGCTTCTTGCCAAGGATGCCGAGGGTCATCGATCGTGCTCGCGTGCGCGCAGTCTAGGAACGAAAGGGCGGAGCTTTATACGGACTGCAGGGGCCGGGCGCAACGGTCGTCCTCCAGGGATCCGGGCATCCGCCCAGAATCTAGTGAGCAAGGAATGCGGTGCGGATGGCCGGAAGGGTGGTTTCGAGGCCACCGGCGACGACTCAGACCAAGTCGGCGTACTTGTGCTTTCGACTCACAAAGGAGCTGAAACCGACCACCATGAACACCGCCGCCCACGTGCTGGACACGGCAATGTGGGTCCAGAAGTCGCCAAACTGGAGGTGCTGAGCACCCTCCACCATTGCATCGGTGGCGCCGAGGACCATGCGCTGCGCCTGAATCAACGAGAACGCAGGGTTGCACGCGAACAGCATGTCGGCGGTCTGCTGGCCAAGCTTCTGGACCACCATTTCCGGCACCCAGAACACAGGACTCAGGAACATCCAGACCATCGTCACGATGCCCCAGATCTGCCGGATGTCGCGGACGAAGACGTAGAGATTCGCGAGGAACAACCCGATGCCAAGGATCATTGCGAACTGGATCACGAGGGTGACCGGCAGCATCAGGAGAAGCCAACCTGGCTTCATGCTCACCACCTCGACGCCACACAGAACACAGACGAGCCACGCCACCATCAGCACGGCGGCGCCGACGAGGTAGGTGGCGATCGCCACCAGGGTCGTCGGGATCGGCAGCACCTCCGACGGGAAGGCGACCTTCTTGACCAGATTGCCATTCGCGACCACGGTGCCGCAGTGGGCCGAGGTCGCTTCGTTCAGCGTGCTGAAAGAGAGGACGCCACTGAACAAGTAGAAGGCGAAGTTCGGATCCGGCGGCTGTCCCGCGCGGTGGTTGCCGAACAGCATGCCGAACACCAAGTAGTAGATGACGAACATCAACAGCGGCTGCAGCACGACCCAGGACGAGCCGAGGGCCGAGCCGCGGAACCGAGCAAGGAACTCGCGGCGCGCAAAGTTCGCGACCAGGTTTCGGTTCTCCCAAATGACTGACGGATAGCGGAACACCGGCAGGATGTGCCGAAGGGTGCCCCGCGGCGCCGTCTCGGCGTTGTAGGTTCGAATCAATCCGTCAGTGTCGGCCATGGTCGGGAAGGGTATCGGCGCGCCGTCATGACGCCATGAAGAGGAAGGCAGTTGCGCGCGACCAGGAACCGACGGGACTACTTGGACAAGACCTGCTGCACCACCGCGACCACGCGGTCGTGACAGGTTCCAGTAGTCGCGACGACACCGCGATTGCCCTGCAAGGTCGTCCCACGCGCGAAATCCAGAGGACGCCCATCGACGTCGGTCACGGTGCCACCGGCTTCTGCGAGCAGCAGTGCGCCAGCCGCGTGATCCCAGACCTTCTCGCGATAGTCGGCGCGCGTTGGCAGTCGCAGATAGACATCGGCATCGCCGCGGGCAACGGCGGCGTACTTGGCCTGCGAATCGAGTCGCAGAGGAGGCTCGACCAGTCCGAGTCGTTGCACGATGGCCGAAGCCATGGCCTGATCGGTGTGACCAGACTCCACGGATTCGCATACACGCAACAAGGACTGGCCACGCCAAACCGCCACGCGCACAGGACGCCGCGGCGACGGCGGCGAGCCCGCGAAGGAAACCTCGAAGGCGCCACTGCCGCGCATCGCGCCGAACAGAAGTCCGGGTATCGCCTGGGGCGCCAGGTCATAGGCTGGGCAAGCCAGCACCGCAGCGGTCACTTCGCCACCCTCGATCAACGCCAGTGCAATCGCGAACTGGCCACCGCGCAAGAAGCCCTTCGTCCCGTCGATCGGATCCACGACCCAGTAGCGCTCGGTATCGCCGCGGGCCTGGCCGCGGTCGAGCCAGGCAAGCACTTCTTCGTGACCGACCCGGCGCGCGAGCGAGGAGCTGACGATCTCGGTCACGCGTGCCCGCAGCGCACTTGCTGCATCCCCGCGCAAGCCGACGGCATCCTCTTCGCCGACCAGGGAGTCGTTGGGGAACGCCGCTTCCAACGTCGCCGCAACCACCGCCTGAGCCGCGAAGTCGGCGACCGTCACCGGGCTGTTGTCCTGCTTGGTGATGGTGCCCGCACCGCGAGCGCCGAGGTCTGCCCGAACGGTCATGGCGGCAATGGCGGCGCGGCGGACAGCCTCGAGAGCCGTGTCGAGTTCGAGCTTCCGGTCGAGTGCCTGCATTGGAATCCTCATCGGCGCGGCCTTCGCCGCCACCATCGCTGACCATCGACGCGGCCGGCAGCTGCTGTTGATGAAATGTCGGAGAATCCGACAGACACGATGCGCCCCCGCTGGATCGGCACTGCGATCTGCGGGGCGCAGAAGCTCGGACTCAGCATCGAGCGCGTTGCCGGCCGATGAGGAGACTCGTACTGTGGCACGCATCGCCGTGCGGCGAGACCCTCCACCACCACTTCCGGCCCCTTGGGCTCTCTTCCCACTGGGCCTCCTCGGCCGTCCGCGAGGCCCCACAAGTTCATGCAACCGTCGATTGAAGTCGCAGGAGTCTCCAAGGTCTACCGGCTCTATGGGAACCCATGGGGCCCACTGTTCGAGAAAATGCCTTGGAGCAAGAAGCCCTGGCACCGCGAAGTGGCAGCGCTCACCGACATCAACTTCACGGTCGAACCGAGCCAGTGCGTTGGCTTGATCGGTAGCAACGGCGCCGGCAAGTCGACTCTGCTGAAGATCCTCTCGGGCACGACGTTTCCGACCAGCGGTCGCTTGGCGGTGCGCGGGCGCGTTGCCAGCCTTCTCGAACTCGGCGCCGGCTTCCATCAGAGCTTCTCAGGCCGCGAGAACATCCTGATGAATGCGGCGATGATGGGGTTCTCGCGCAAACAGGCGCAGCGGAAGGTCGACGAGATCATCGAGTTCAGTGAGCTCGGCGACTTCATCAACGCGCCGATCCGCACGTATTCCTCCGGAATGGCAGCGCGCCTGGGCTTCAGCGTCGCCATCGCCGTCGACCCCGACGTGCTGATCATTGACGAGATCCTCGCCGTTGGTGACATGAACTTCCGGCGCAAGTGCGTCGACAAGATCTGGAACTTCAAGCGCGCGGGCAAGACGTTGTTCTTCTGTTCGCACTCGCTCTACGACGTTCGTCAGCTGTGCGACCAGGCCATCTGGATGAAGGATGGCAAGATGAAGATGATGGGCGACTCGATCCTCGTGACCAACGAGTACTCGACCTACGAAAACAACGTCGCCGAGACCAACGAGAAGGCGGCATTCGCCTCGTTGCCGGCCGCGCCCAAGTACGACGAGAACGACCACCCGCGCATCCTCGGCGCCGTGCTGCTCGATTCGAAGACGGGCAAGAAGCGCAACAAGTTTCAACCAGGAGAAGCCGCTTCGCTGCGCGTGCACGTGCGCAACAGCAAGAACCCCGTACCGCTCGCGCTGGCCGTCGGCGCCATCCGCGGCGACAGCACCATGGTGTGGGCACAGTCAACGCAACTCGACGGCATCACCTTCGACTTCCAAGAAGGCTACGTCACGCTGCATCTCGACAAGTTGCGTTTGCTCTCCGGCGAGTTCACCTTGCCCATCTGGCTACTCGATGCGAACGGCATTCACCGCTTCCACGAGCGACCGGCCGAGGAGAACCTCATCGTGCAGAATCGAACCAAGGACCTCGGTCTGTACCTCGAAGAGCACCACTGGGACGTGGAGCCGTCGCGCGCACCTGCAGTGAAGGCGTCACCGGCATCCTGAGGCGCGCGCCATGAAGCCTCGGCTCTATCTGCACATCGGGCACTCCAAGGTGGCGAGCACGACCATTCAAGCGCTCTTGGACGCCAACATCGCCGCCATTCGGGCGAAGGCCGGACTCGTTGCGGATCTGGAGTTCCGCTTTCCGGCTAATGGCCCGATCAAGGCAAACCCAGTTGGCGCACTGCAGGACATGTGCGACGGCGGTAACGAGGGCAAGGCGTTACTCCATCAGCGACTGACCGAACTCCATCGCGTGCTCACCGCTCCGAGGCGCCGGTTCGACCACGCAATCGTCTCGGCCGAGAACCTGTGCAATCCGCCGTTCCACGAACTGTTCGAGCCCGCCAAAGAGCTGTTCGACGTGCATCTGGTCTATTACATCCGCCGCCAGGACGAATGGCTGCTGTCCGCCTGGAAACAATGGGGAGTCAAGCAGGGCCAGAGCGTTGACGCGTTCTGCCTCGAGGGCACGACCACCCGCTATCCGGCCTTCACGGTTGCAATCCAGCGCTGGGAACCGCTGGCAACGAACATCCACGTGCGACCACTGCATGCGTCCGCCCTCGTCGACGGCAGTGTCACCCACGATTTCGCCAAGGCCATCGGCCTCGACGGCAAGACTCTCGAGCACCCAGGGATCAGCAACCCGTCGTTCGACGCAGCCGTGCTCGAAGTGCTGCGCCACAACTCATACCTGTTCCAGCACCGCGACGATGATCGAGTGTTCGACTTCCTCGGCGAGTTCTTGTCGAAAGAACACAAGCCGATGCGAGCGGTCCTCGAAGGCAAGACTCGCAAGACCTTGTGCAACTACTTCGAGGCCGAGAACCGGGCGCTGCAGCAGAGGTTCTTCCCGGAGACCGACTTCGACGTGATCTACGGTGTGGACAGCGCCGCCGCTGAGCCACCTCCGCCCACGGACAAGGACATGCTGCTGCGGTTCCTCGGCCTCCAACTACGCGGCATCATGGACCTCCAAGCGCGCATCGGCCAATTGGAGCAGCGCCAAAAATGACGCGCAACGAGCGGGCGGCACGAGCGCATTCGTGCGCAAACCCGTTCCGGTCTCAGGTTCCAACCCACGCCCTACCGATCTCGTCGATGCGCCCCGGAACCGATCATGAGCAAACCGAGCCGCAGTACGAACATCTCGCGATCCACCGGACGCGTTAGCCGCATCGATCGCGAACGCCTGCTTGGTCAGCAAGGCTGTGTAGCGTGGCTCACGGGACTGTCGGGCTCCGGCAAATCGACCTTGGCCCATCACCTCGAAAGCCTGCTGCTCGACCAAGGACACTTGGTCTACGTGTTCGACGGCGACAACCTGCGCCACGGACTCTGCGGCGATCTCGGATTCAGCGCAGAAGACCGCACCGAGAACATCCGGCGCGCAGGTGAGGTTGCAGCGCTACTGGCGGATACCGGCGCAATCGTGCTGTGCTCGTTCATCTCGCCGTATCGAGCCGATCGCGAACGAGTTCGCAAGACTGTTGGCGACGGCCGCTTCCTGGAAGTGCATGTCGATGCCTCCGTCGCCGTTTGCGAACAACGCGATCCGAAGGGCCTCTACAAGAAGGCCCGGCAGGGCCTCATCCCCGAATTCACCGGGATCGACGCGCCGTACGAGGCACCCATCGATCCAGAAGTCCGCGTCGATACCGGCACGCTCGGAATCGCCGAGGCCGCGCAGCAGATCCATCACAGACTTAGCGTTCGCGGTTTTCTGTCACCGCCGACCACACCGGAGACCGCCCCGTGACCAAGACCTACACGCTGACCCATCTCCAGCAACTCGAGAACGAGAGCATTCAGATCATCCGAGAGGTCGCCGCCGAGTTTCAAAACCCGGTGATGCTCTACTCCATCGGCAAGGACAGCGGCGTGATGCTCCGCCTAGCAGAGAAGGCGTTCTATCCCGCCCCACTCCCGTTCTCGTTGCTGCACGTCAACACGACCTACAAGTTCCGCGAGATGATTGCCTTCCGCAATCAACTCATGAAGGACATCGGCGCGACGTTGATCGAGAAGATCAACCTCGAAGGGGTGAAGCAGAACATCAACCCCTTCGACCATGGCACGCAGCGCTACACGCACATCATGAAGACCGAGACGTTGAAGCAAGCGCTGACCGAGGGCGGCTACGACGCAGCCTTCGGTGGCGCTCGCCGCGACGAAGAGAAGAGCCGAGCCAAGGAGCGTGTGTTCAGCTTCCGCGACTCGCGGCATCAGTGGGACCCAAAGAACCAACGCCCAGAGCTCTGGGATCTCTACAACGGCCGCGTGAAGCAAGGTGAGTCGATCCGGGTGTTTCCGCTGTCGAACTGGACCGAACTCGACATCTGGCTCTACATCCACCTCGAGAAGATCCCAATGGTGCCGCTCTACTTCGCCAAGGAGCGGCCCGTGGTTCGGCGCAACGGCACTTGGATCATGGTCGATGACGAGCGATTGCCGCTGCAGAAGGGCGAGACACCGGAGATGCGCATGGTCCGCTTCCGGACACTGGGGTGTTACCCGCTGACCGGTGCCGTGGAGTCCAGCGCGACCACCGTACCTGAGGTCATCGAAGAAATGCTGCGCAACAAGAACTCGGAACGCCAGGGACGCATGATCGACTTCGACGAAGCTGGCTCGATGGAACAGAAGAAGCGCGAGGGCTACTTCTAATGATCTGCACCGAACTCGACCGACTCGGAATCGAGTCGTACCTGCAGAACTATCGCGACAAGTCGCTGCTGCGGTTCCTCACTTGCGGGTCCGTCGACGACGGCAAGTCGACGTTGATCGGCCGCCTCCTGCACGACGCCGACCAAGTCTTCGACGACCACCTCTCGGCGGTCCGGAAGGACACCGGCAAGTACGGCACCACGGGCGAGGCCATCGACTTCGCGCTGCTGGTCGACGGCTTGCAGGCAGAACGTGAGCAGGGCATCACGATTGATGTCGCCTACCGCTACTTCAGCACGGACCGACGCAAGTTCATCATCGCGGATACGCCGGGGCACGTGCAGTACACGCGCAACATGGCTACTGGAGCCTCGCACTGCGACTTGGCGATCATCCTGATCGATGCGCGGAAGGGCGTCCTGGAACAGACTCGCCGACACTCGTTCATCGCCACGCTCCTGGGCATCCAGCACCTCGTCGTCGCGATCAACAAGATGGACCTCGTTGACTACAGCCGCGAGGTCTTCGACCGCATCAAGGGCGACTTCGGCGCGTTCGCGGCGAAGCTGCAGGTGCGCGACATCCACTTCATTCCGATGTCGGGCATGCGCGGCGAGAACGTCGTGCACCGGAGCGAGAACATGCCCTGGTTCCAGGGCTCGCCTTTGCTCGCGCACTTGGAAAACGTGCACATCGCCAGCGACCGCAATTTGGTCGACTTGCGTTTGCCAGTGCAACTTGTGCTACGTCCAAACCTCGATTACCGCGGCTTCTGCGGCACGATCGCCTCGGGCATCTTGCGCCAGGGCGACCCGATCGTGTCCCTGCCTTCAGGACGCCAGAGCCGGGTCAAGTCGATCGACACGTTTGGCGGCTCGCTGACAGAAGCGGTCGCCGGCATGGCGGTGTCGATCACGCTCGAGGACGAAATCGACGCCAGCCGCGGCGACATGTTCGCGAGCCCGAACAACGCCCCGAACGTCGATCACAACGTCGAAGCAATGATCGTCTGGATGGCTGAAGAGCCAATGCTGCCGGGCAGCCGCTACGTGCTCAAGCAGACCACCAACACCAGCGCTGTGACGGCGACGGACATCCGCTATCGGATGAACGTGAGCACACTCAGCCGAGAGGATGCAAAAGCCCTGACGCTGAACGAGATCGGCCGCGTGCGCTTGGAGAGCATGCGACCTCTGCAGTGGGACCCGTACGCGAAGAACCGCAGGACGGGTTCCTTCATCCTCGTCGACCGCTTGACGAACGCTACCGTCGCGGCTGGCATGATCCTGGATCGCACCACGGCCGAAAGGGCGGGCGATCGCCGGACTCGCTCAGGCGACGCTGGTCTCAATCTGCAGACGCACAAGAGCTCGGTTACGCCAGAGCAGCGGACCCAACGCCTCCAGCAGAAGCCGTTGGCGATCTGGTTCACTGGCCTGCCGCGCAGCGGCAAGACCCCGACTGCGTTCGCGCTGGAGCAGGAGCTCTATCGCCGCGGCTACGCGGCGCACGTGCTGCTGGGAACCAACCTGCGCACCACACTGAGCCGCGACCTCGGCTTCTCGGGCGAAGACCGTTGGGAGCACCAGCGCCGCGCCGCCGAGGTAGCCCGAGTCAGTTGCGACGCCGGCCTGATCGCAATCGGCGCGCTGATCGCGCCACTCGCGGCCGACCGCTCGCAGGCGCGTACGATCATCGGCGCCGAGCGGTTTGTGGAAGTGTTCTGCAACGCGTCGTTGGAGATCTGCGAGCAGCGCGATCAGACCGGCCTCTACGCCGCTGCCCGCCAAGGTCAGTTGCGCAACGTGACCGGCATCGACGCTCCGTACGAGCCGCCGCAGAACCCGGACTTCGTCTTGCCGACGGGCACCAAGTCACCGGAGGACTGCGCCAAGATGTTGTGCGACTTCCTCGAGCAACGAGGCTTGCTGAAGAAGATGTGACCGACAGGCGCTGGGCGGTCCGACCGCCCGGCTCCAGATGGTTCTGCCGACGTGTCGATGAGGGCGAAGGCGCGTGCGCCATTCTCGCTGATGACCTGGCAAGCCTACATCACGCTCGCAGTCACCATGCTGACGCTGGTGAGCCTGGCCCGCGACTGGGTGTCCCCGGCGCACACGATCCTCGGTGGCGGTTTTGCGCTGCTGTTGACCGGCGTCATCTCACCAGAAGAGACCTTTGCCGGCTTTGGCAACCCGGCCCCGATGACCGTCGCCGCACTCTACGTGCTGGCCCGCGCGACGGAGAAGACCGGCGTGATCCAGCCACTGCTGGAGCGCCTGCTTGGCGATGGCCGCGGCGGTCGTTGGGCGATGACGCGGCTTCTGGTGCCTTCGGCTGCGGTCTCGGCGTTCCTCAACAACACGCCGATCGTCGCAATGTTGATCCCTCAGGTACTGCGATGGGCAGATCGCGTACGCGTCTCGGCCTCGCTCTACCTGATGCCACTGTCGTTTGCCGTCGTGCTGGGCGGCGTGATCACGACCATGGGCACCTCCACCAATCTCGTCGTGTCCGGCATGCTCAGCAAGAGTACCGGGACACCGCTGTCGTTGTTCGAGATCACACCGATCGGATTGCCGGTCGCGCTGGTCGGCTTGTTGACGCTGATCCTGACCGCGCCCTTCTTGCTGCCGTCGCGACTCTCGCCGCGCCAAGGTGCTGAGGCGGGTCGCCGCGAGTTTGCGGTCTGCATGCGCGTCCTCGCCAATGGCCCGCTGTGCAACAAGTCGGTCGAACAGGCCGGCCTGCGGGGTCTCGAGGGTGTTTACCTCGTGAGCATCGACCGCGACGGCGAGCAGATCGCGCCGGTGGATCCAGAGACCGTGCTGCGCGGCGGCGACCGCCTCAACTTTGCCGGCAGCGCCAGTCACGTCATCGATCTGCATGGTCGTCGCGGCCTGGAGTCCGCCGAGAGCGACCACGTCGCGCACTTCGATTCCGCCAGACATCGCTACTTGCAGGCAGTCGTTGGCGCCAATTCGCCGTTGGTCGGCCGCACGCTGAAGGATGTGGCGTTCCGGGACCACTACCAAGCCGCAGTGGTCGCCATCCACCGGGCCGGCCAAGCTGTTGACCAGAAGCTCGGCGAAGTGCGACTGCGGCTCGGCGACACCCTGATCCTGCTCACGGATCCTGGCTTCCGGGTGCGCTGGCGCGATCGCCCCGACTTCTTGATGGTCACGTCGCTCGAGGGTTCGGCGCCAGCGGTCAGCCGCAAGGCATGGATCGTCGCTGTGGTCATGATCGGCGTCTGCGTCGTCGCCGGAATGGGCCTGATGCCGATGCTCCAAGCCTCGCTGGTCGGAGTGCTGATCATCATCGGCTTCGGCGTACTCAGCGCCGCCGAGGCACGGGCTGCGATCGACATGGACACGATCGTCGTGATCGCTGGCTCGTTCGCGCTCGGCACCGCCATCGAGACGTCGGGACTGGCTCAGCACCTAGCGGAGTGGATGACCACCATGACCGGCCAAGGCAACGTGCGCATGACGTTGCTTACTCTGGTCCTCGCGACGGTAGTCATCACCGAGATGATCACGAACAACGCCGCCGCGGCGCTGCTCTTCCCGATCGCCTTCGCGAGTGCGCAGCAGCTTCATGTCGACCCACGACCGTTTGCCATCGCGATCGCCATCGCGGCGTCGAACTCGTTCCTTACCCCGATCGGCTACCAGACCAACGTGATGGTCTACGGCCCCGGTGGCTACCGCTTCGGCGACTACCTACGCGCGGGCTTCCCGCTGACCGTCACGACCGTGACTGCGATCGTTGTCCTGATCCCTTGGTACTACGGGATCTGACGCGCGGTCACCGAACCCCGCAACGGAGCGCCATCAGGACCAACGCCGCGAACAGGCACCACGGCGCCAGGTTGCGCGAAGCAACAGGAAACGCCGGAACGGTGCGGGCAGGAGTGTCGTCGAAACGCCGCAGATCAGACTCCGCGAGTGGCGAAGCCGCCTGCTCCAACGCAATCCCGTGCGAACCTGGTTGGCTGCGTTCGTAGGTTCGAAGCAGCAGCTGAGGGAATGCCGGCAACAGCGCGAGGTTGCTGTCCTGCAGGCGAAACGCGAAATGCAGCGCGCTGCCGCTGGGACCTCGCCGAAGGACTGCGAGCGGTGCCCTGGTGCCGTCAGGGAACTGTGCGCTCATCAGCGTTTCCCCCTGCGGCAGCGCATCGCGCAGCGCGTGCAGAACTTCGAGCTCGGAGAAGTCGAGCCCGCCGAATAACGGATCGCGTCGGTTCCAGTCGATCCCCACTGGCGCGGGCCAGGGCGTCGAATCCTCGCGCGCGCGGCCAAAGCTCAGCATCGGCCCAGGCTCTGCCGGCAGGCCACCCTTGCCGCCTTCGACGATCAAGAACCCGACCGATTCACCAGGGCGAGCTTCGATCCATTGCCCGCCAGTGACGACCGCTAGGGCCGCCCCGGACTTCTTGGCCAATCCCTGATCGTCTTCGTCCGCTTGCACCGCGATCCGGGTCTGCGGTAGCGGTGGCAGCTGAAAGCGATAGCCATTATCGGTTGCAAGTGCGTCACCAGCGAGTTCGAGCGTGATGGTGAGTCGGCCACCCGCGGCGGCACGCACCAGCGGGATCTCCAGCTCCACGAACTGACCAGGCGGCAGCGTGATCGGCTGCTGCACCGACGACTGGATGGCCCCTTCGATGGTGAGTTGGCCCTGCATGGGCTGCGGCGCGAACGCGATGGCGCGAGCCCGCACGAGCAAGTCCCCGAGTGGCCAACGGTCTTCGATGGTCACCGACTCGAGCGCGGCGTTATCCCGTACGGCGCCGAACTGGGTCCAGGCACCTGCCATCGGCGCGGAGGCCATCGGCATCTGCGAATCGGACAAGGTCCAGACCTGCGTGTCGGGCCGCGCTCCGGCCGCGGCAAGCTCGCGCAGTGGTGCCGGCAACAAGCCACTCGGCGTCCCGACATCGGAAAGTGCACGCGCTGCGGCGCCTGACCGACGCGCAATCGCACCGTCGCGGGCGATGGCTACGTCCACGGCCACATGCAACGGCAGCGCATCACACAGTTCGCGGACCGCAGCGACTTCGCGCTCGAACGGCGACGCTTCGCCATCGGCCCCTCGAGCGGCGGTGCTCGCACTCGCGTCGAGGAGCACAAACAACCGCGACGGCCCGATACCCGCCGGCCAGACCGGGTCGGCGGCAGCAAGCACGGCACAGACCGCCGCCATACTGAGCAGCAGCCAGCGCAGCGCGCGAAACCGGGGCGGCTGACGCCGAAGTGCTTCCTGCGCGAGCCGCCATTGGGAAGCGTGCGCGGTCCACAAGACACGACGCGGCCGCGGGGGTTGGGCCAACCAGAACAACACGGGCAGCAACGCCAGCAGCCACCACAGTTGGTGCGCTGCCGTTAGCGTCGGAAGCTCCATCCGGCCTCCATCCATCGCCCTGCATCGAACGTCTCGGTCGGCAGCGTCAATCGTTGAAGCGGGAAGCCGCAGGCGGCAAACACTCGCTGCTGCTGTCGCTGCAACACCTGCAACTCATGTGTCATGGCACGAGCCAAAGCCACATCGACTCGCAATGGAACTTCGCGCCCGGTCTCCGGATCGCACACCAATCGCCAACCATCGGCCTCGACGCGGAAGTCGTCCGGGATCGTCGGCAACCAGCCGGTGACGCGACAGCCGGCACGACGCAGGCGCAGCAGCGTCCGTTCCGTAGCGGTCGGGTCCACGAAGTCGCTGATCCAGTGCACACGGCTCGGCGCCCGTCGCCGCTGGAGATCTGCGGCAACCGCCTGGGGGTCCTGCGGCAGAAACGTCAGCGCAGCAAGGTGATCGAGCATCCCGGCCAGAGCTGCCCTGCCCTGAAATGTCGCACCGCGCGTCGTCTGCACCGCAACGGCATCGAGATGCACGAGCGACAATCCGCCCAACACGGCCGCAAGTCGCTGCGCAGTCGCCCACCTCGGTGGCGTACCGACGCCCATGCTCGGCGAGCAGTCGAGCAGGACAGTCGCGGCACGAGCCTCCTCTTCCGCCAGCAGCTTCAGGAACAACGTGCCGGTGCGCGCATACGCATTCCAATCGATGCGCCGAAGATCGTCGCCCTTCACGTAGCTGCGATGGCCAACGAACGTGCCACTCTGCTGCAGGGTCTGGTGACGACTGCGAAGGGTCTGCATGCGCGCACCCTGCACGCGGCCGGAATGGCGGAGGACCTGTTCGAGCATTGCGCGAAACGGCGCCGGAAACGGCTCGCGCGAGGACGGCAGCGATCGCTTCACTTGCCGTCCTCTTGCAACAACTTCCAGAACGCGCGCACGATGGTGCGTTCGCGCGCGGGCACACGGCGACTCTGCAGTGCGCGTTCCTGAGCCCGTTGGAACTCCTCGCGATCGGGTGGCGGCATCAGGCTGCCGCCCGCGTCTTTGCCGCCCCGGGTGTCGGGTGGCGGATTGGATCCGGCTTCCTCGCCACCGCCAGTCAGGGCGCGTTCCGCCATCGCCCGGCGCGTCGGGCCGTCGCGGGTGAACTCCGGCACCAAGATTTCTGCATGCGCCGGCAGATCGAGAAAGGGCGCCGGTGACTCGGCCTCCGGCTCGGGCCCCTGTTGCGGAAGCGGCGGCGACTGTTCTGGTTGGTCCCCCGCGAGGGGCTCGTCGCTGACGGGCGGCGTGGGCGAGTTGCCCTCAGGTGACGAACCCGCACCGCCACGGCCCTCCTCTGATTCGCCGCTGCCATCGGGATGCACCGGCGGCGGCGCGCCTCCCAGCCCGTAGATGGGCAAATCGAAGTCTGGACGCAACCACCAGAGCAGCAACAGCACGACGGCGATCGGAACCGAATAACGGACGCGTCCGAAATGTGGCGCCAACCACTTCACCTCCGTGTGCGGCGGCAGAGCAGCGACGACGGTAGCGAGATCCGAGCGCAGCCATTGGGCCATGGGACTCGCGGCCGCGCCGCGCGCTTCCACCTCGTCCCAAGCCAGCAAGAGGTCGCCGATCGGTTGGCCCTTGGCCCGCAATTCGAGCAATGCCCGACGGAGTGCTCGGCGTTCGCGAACCGTGACGGTCGACAGCAGCACCACGACGATCAATCCGGCGATACCGCCGACCCAGAGGGCCGCAGTGGGCGCGCCGAGTGCAAGCAGCAGCACGGCGCACAGCAGCGGCACTCCAGTGCTGGTGAACGCAACCTGCAGGTGCGACCGCAAGCGAGCCCCTTCGACTCGATGGAGGAATGCGCGTACGGCGGCAGCCTCATGGTGCGGTTCTCCGTCGTCGGCGGCTGCGCTGGCGGTCACACACCCATCATGCAAGCGGCGCCTCGCGATGCCAACGACCCGAGGGGGAGCGGATCGTCGTCATCGGCTTGGCGCAGCCGCTACGACCGAGAACTCGCTGTCCCCGAGGTCCCGTTCCTGGAGCGGCAGTTGGAGGAGCAGTTCGCCGCAGTGCATGGCGGCCTGCTGCGAGGTTGGGCTCGAACTCGCATCGGCAAGCAGTTGGTCCCCCACGACGATGGCCTTTCGCCGATCAGCGGCTCGTCGCCGCGCAGCACCCCGACCTAGCCACCTGTGGAACAACGGCGCCGTCGCCGAGGGCCCGGGAGCTGGATTCCGCTCAAGGAGCGCGAGCGGAGTCGATTCTGCAGCTGCGATGCAGTTCGTGCGACGCAGAGATCGGACCAGCTACCGCGCAAGCAGGCAGGATGCGTGCTGCAGCAGGCGGCTAGGCCCCGCGTCGCCCACCCTTACGACGCGAGTTCCCAGAGGCTTTCGCCCCCCGCGCGCCACAACGCAAAGGGGAAACCGATGGCGCCTTGAGCCCTCAGCCGCCTTGACCGCCGCCGCCAGTGCCAGGCGTGACCGGCTGAACGGGCTGGGTCTGTCCGGACTCGGGTGGCGTCGGCGTGGGCTCGGGTTGCCCGCCGGTCGCAGGCGTGCCGGCCTCCGGTTTCGTTCCGGGCTCCACGGGCGACTTTGGCGCATCGGTCGCCGCCTGCGGTGTTGGAGCGTCCTCTTTTGGAGTGTCCTTCTGCGTCTCCACCGGCTGGGCGGCAGGATCGAAGTACTCCCCGATGTCGCGTTCGAAACCCGCGATCCAGGGCGAGGCGACCGTGATCACAAAGCTCGATTCACTGCAGCGAACATGCTGCGTGTTCTTGCCGTCGACGGGACCGCCAACATCGACAGACACCATCACGTCCTTGCCATCCTTCTCGTAGGTCACCGCGACGCGCACAGATGGTGCTTCGAGGCCCACGCCCGCCAAGTTGGTAGCCGCGAGCGGACGCACGAAGTCGTCGGCCTGAAGATAGCCAAAACGCTGCGCTAGGCCTTCCACCTCGATCTGCCGCACCGCACCCTTGCCGGAGGGGGGCGCTTCGACCTGCCAACTCGCCTGGCCTTTTGGCCGCACAAACACAGCCTTGCCGGTCTGGTTCTGCACTTCGAGGCGGCGGACCATGTCGGCCGGCACCTTGAACATCGTGCGCTCGATCCACTGACTCGTATCGATCGTGCGATTCCAGAACGGCACTTCATAGAACACGACATCGCGGGCATCTGAGCGACGAACGAACACCCCGCGCACCGCTTCGGCCCCCTGCGTGGTCGTGGTCGTGTCCTTGCCCACGAGAAGTTCGGCGATTACCTGACTCTGTGCATTGGTGGTACGGAGGACGAACGCGTGCGCTTGGTCGAGTCCATACTCGGCGAGCTGTGCGTCGGTGGCTTCTGATTGCACCAGTGTCTCCTTGTCGGCCGGGATCTCGGCCAGGTGCTTCCACACCTGCAACTCGAGCATCTGGGCGTTGACCGGCACTCCGCTCTGCTCACCCATGCCCTGCCCCAACACAAACCCCAGCTCGGTGCGCTGAAAGTTGATCTGGTCGTACTGAATCGCGGGCTTCTGGTTCGGGTCGCTCCCGGGCGCTGGCTGCACGTCGGGCTGCGGGTCTTTGGGCTTCCCGAGGGCGAGCGTCGCAACGTTGTCGGTAGTGAAGCCAGCAAACAACCGCGGCACGTCCGCCACGTCGACGAAGTTCTCGAGGTCACGGCGCAGCGTCATCCACGTCGGCACAGCCAAGACGACCGTGGTGATCGCGAGCACCAGATTGGCTTTGGTCAGATTCATGGCGAGCTCCTCAGTTCTCTACCGACGATAGGAAGCGCCGCTTCTGCGATCGCCTCACGAACAGGACAGCAAACCCCAGAATCAGCACCAAGAGGCAAGGGCTGACGACGTTCATGGTGACGAGGAACGACTGCGTCGTGCGGAGCTTCTTCTCCGCGGCGAGGCGGTCCTGTGAGCCATCGCCGAGATCGTCGACCAGAGTGATGCGACGGTCTGCCGGCAACCGCGATTGCAGCGCCACCAAGTCACTGTCCTGACTCAGCCAATCGAGCAACATGGGGAAGAAGGCGGCCCCGAACAGCGAGTGGGGACCACCGAGTTGGCGATAGGCGCCGCGGGCAAAGTCATCGCGCAGAAAGTCGCTGTCGGCAAATGCGACGATGCGCCCCGGGGCAGAGGCGACCGCAATCGGAGTTGGCTCGGCGACCACGGAGGTCTTGGCCTCGCCCGCAGTTTTCTCCGGCGGCTTCGGCGGCCCGACGTCCGGCTCTTGCGCCACCGCGCCGCCCGCATCCGGCTGCGCCTCTGCCTCAGCCTTCTTGCGATCTTGCTCTTCCTTCTGCTCAGACACCTTCTGGGGTCGATCCTTGCCGCGGAAGAACGAAGGAAACGTGCCGCGCAGATCGAGCATCAATGGCACCTGGCGCCGTGGCTCGCTCTGAATTCGTTGCTGCAACTTCTGCACAAAGGCCTGATTGGCGGCGAGCTGCGATTGCAGATCGCGACCCAGGAGCGCGTTCAACGACTGCGGTGGCTCTTCGACGATGGTCAGAGGACTCGACCACAGCAGCGTACGACCGATGACGCCGTCGGGCAGTGTCGGCTCCGCGCCGTTGCTGCGCAGATGCAACACGCATGGCCAGTAGAAGCCGGGGGTTCGCTTGAACTGTTTGAACGCCTTGAACACGAACTCGTCGGTATCGATGCCAGGTCGCAACGTTCGCTTGAAGTAAGCCGCCTGCTCCTCGTCCAGGCGACCGCTCGCACTGGCCAAGCGATCGGAGATCTGGGCCCAGTCGACATCGAGCGCATGGAAGAAGTAGGGATACGGCACCTGCCGGACGAGCCCCATCTGCACAGGCACGCCGAGGTACTCGAAACCGCCGGTGAGCGGGTTCTGGGCTTGGCTCGCCTGTGGCTGGAGGTCCGCAACGATCTGATTGGTCTGCTCAAGGCCGTAGTGCAGCAACTGGTCTTGCCACTTCCACTGACTGTCTTTGGCGTCGAAACCCATCGGCACCTTGAGGCACTGCCGGTTTGGATTGAGGCCGTAGTCGGCGACGTCGGCGAACAGGACAACCGTCCCGCCTCGCATCAGAAACTGGTCGATGACGTACTTCTGTCGATCACTGACGTCGGTCGGTCGGAACAGCAACAGCGTTTCGATCTCAGCAGGAATCAGTGCGCCTTCGGCGTCCTTGAGATTCTGGAACTCGTAGCGCTTGCTGACATCCGGCAACGTACGGACGTACTCCCAGCCAGTCCCCTGTGCCTCCTGACCGCCTGGAGCGGACGGCCACTCCATGAAACCGAGCTTGCGACGCGTCTCGGTGACGACCTCCTTGATGGCCGGCGTCACGATGGCCTCGGCCAGAAAGGAGACCGTGGGCGCAACCTGCTCGATGACCTTCTGTCGGCCACCGCCGTAGACGAGGCGCAAGCCCTGCCAGTGGCGGGAAACGCCGACGGCGGTCGTCGACGAGTTTTGTGCGTCGATCGGCTTGACGCCGATGCGCGTGCACTTGTCGAGGACCGCTTTGTCGTCGTTCGGGTTGAACCGCTGCACGACGACTTTGCCGTTGCCCAGTTGCACCAGTTCGTCGAGGAAGTTCTCGAGCACCGCGCGCGTGTCGCGCAGCTGCGCCGGAAGATCTGCGTTCGGGCTGAGATAGGCCTCGATCACGAGACGCTTCTGCAGGCCACCGACCAGGGTGCGCGTCGAGTCCGTCAGCGAGTAGAGCTGGTCACTGGTCGCGTCGACGCGGGCGCGGTGGCGCGTGGCTAGGTAGACCAACTGACCGAGCACGCAGACCAGGAGGACGACGTGTAGAGTGAGCCCCAGCGCGGTGCCGCGGCAGTGGCGTCGAGCGCCCGCGAGCAGCGGGAGCGAGTCGTTCATGGCACCCATGGGCATCACCCTTTGAGTCGCCGGTTGTTGAGCACCAGCGCGTTGGCGTGCAGGAAGAACCCGCAGAAGCACAGGTAGTAAACGATGTCGCGCGTGTCGAAGACGCCGCGCGCGATGGACTCGAAGTACTTGTAGGGACTGATGCCGCCGAGGAGATCCACGGCCCACGTCGGCAGGAAGCCTGCGATCCACTCTGCCACGACGGGGAAGCCGAATGCATAGAGCAGCAAGAGCGAGACCAGCGACAGCAACAACGCGACGATCTGGTCGCGTGTCAGGCTCGACCAAAACATACCTACCGCGAGGTAGGCACCGGCGAGCAGCAGCGACGCGACATAGGCACCGAGGACCGGGGCCCAGTCGAGACTCCCATAGGTGGCAAGCGTGACTGGCAACCCGATCGTGAACAGCAGGAGCACGGCGAGGAATGCCAGTGCGGCGAAGAACTTGCCCGAGATCAGGTGGCCAATGCGCACCGGAAACGTCATGAGCAACTCGATCGTGCCGCTGCGACGCTCTTCGGCCCACAGGCGCATCGTCAGCCCCGGCAGGAAGAACAGAAACACCACGGGTAGGAGACCGAAGAACGCCTGCATCGAGGCCTGCTGGCCGTCGACGATCTGGCGCTGCGTGGCCAAGTAGAGGAGCACGCCGAGAAACAACACGCCGAACACATAGGCGATCGGCGACAAGAAGTAGCTCTTCAGCTCGCGGCGGAAGATGACGGAAATCTCACGCACGGGCCACCTCCCCGGTGCCGGCCGCGGCAGCGTCGTTGTTAGCGGCGGTCGGTGGCATCGTCAGTTTGCGGAACACATCCTCGAGGCTCGGCCGTTCGCGCAGCAGTTCGAGCAACGACCAGTTGTTCTTCACCACCAACCGCGCGATCGACTCCTCGAGCGGCGCTGTGCCCGTGCCGACTTCGACCCTGAGGCGCAATGAATCGTCCGCGAGGGTCTCGATCACGACCTTGCGGCCCGGCAACAACTCGTGGAACTGCCGCTGCAAGGCCTCGAGCGGCGCGCGCACGTGCACTGTGATGACCGAGGCCGGCATGCTGGCGACAAGGTTGTCACGCGTATCGTCGGCCACGATCTCGCCCTGGTGAATCACGATCACTCGCGAGGCGGACTTCTCCACCTCTTGCAAGTAGTGCGTGCTCAGGATGACCGTGTGTTCTTGGCCGAGCCGCTCGATCAAGTGGCGCACTTCGATGATCTGGTTCGGGTCGAGGCCCGAGGTCGGTTCGTCGAGGATCAGCACCTCGGGCTCGTGAACAATGGCCTGGGCGAGACCGACGCGCTGGCGATAGCCCTTGCTCAACTCAACGATGTTCTTGCCGGTGACGCGACGCAAGCCGCAGAGCTCGACCGCGCGGTCGATGGCTACGCCCCGCTTCAGGATCGGCACACCACGGATCTCGGCGCAGAAGCGCAGATAGTCATCTACGCGCATCTCGCCATAGAGCGGTGTGCTCTCCGGCAGATAGCCGATACGCGAACGCACCTTCAGGGAATGCTCCACCACGTCGAACCCGTCTACGGTTGCGCGTCCGGAGGTAGGCAAGAGGAAGCACGTCAGGATCTTCATCGTCGTCGACTTGCCGGCACCGTTGGGGCCCAGAAAGCCGATGACTTCGCCGCGCTGCACGCGGAACGAAATGCCCTTGAGGGCATGTGCCATACCGTAATCCTTGCGGAGACGTTCAACCTCGATCATGGCTGTAGTGGATTCGTTCGCAGAAGTACCAGGGATGGAGAGGAGGACGAAAAGGCGCCCTGAACGCACACCCCCACTGTGCGAAACCGGGGGCGGCTACGCCGACGCTTTCAGTCGTCGAGGCGGAACGAGTCGAGGAAGGCCTGGTTGCTATCGGTCTTCATCAATCGGTCGATCAAGAGCGGCATCGAGTCGAGTGCATTCATGCGCGCAAGCACGCGCCGCAAGGTGTAGACCCGTGATGTCGTGTCTTTGCCGAGCAGCAGTTCTTCTTTGCGCGTTCCGGACAACTCGATGTCGATGGCAGGGAAGATGCGTCGCTCGGCGAGCTGACGGTTCAGGACGAGCTCCATGTTACCGGTGCCCTTGAACTCTTCGAAGATCACCTGGTCCATGCGCGACCCGGTGTCGACCAGAGTGGTCGCCAGGATCGTCAAGGATCCGCCTTCTTCGCAGTTGCGCGCCGCGCCGAAGAACTTCTTCGGCATCTCCAGCACCTTGCTGCCAATACCACCCGACATCGTGGCGCCGCCGCGGCCGCCAAGGAACGAGTTGTAGGCGCGGGTGAGACGCGTAATCGAATCGAGCAGGATGACCACATCGCGGCCAGCCTCGACCTGACGCTGAGCCCTCTTCAAGCACATCTCGGCAACTTCGATGTGGTGCTTGGGCCCTTCGTCGAGAGTCGACACCAACACTTCGCGGTTCTCGCCCTCGACGCTGCGCTTCCAACTGGTGGCCTCTTCAGGCCGCTCGTCGATGAGCAGCACCATCATGGCCACCTCGGGGTAGCGAGCGGCTATTGCGTGGCAAACCTTCTGCATCAGCACCGTCTTGCCCGAGCGCGGCGGTGCGACAACCAGCCCGCGTTGTCCTTTGCCTACCGGACAAAGCAGGTCGATGATGCGCAGGCTGATGTCCTCGTCGCCGGGTGCCAACACGAACTGTGGCTGTGGGTCGATGACGGTCAGATCCTTGAAGTTGGGCCGATCGCGTGCGTCCTCAGGGTCCATGCCGTCGATGCCTTCGACGTTGACCAGGGTCATTCGCTGCGGACCGCGCGTCGGGATGCCTGCTTGGCCATCCACTTCGGTCCCCTCCTGCAATCGGTACTGACGAATCAGGGACAGCGGCACAAACGTGTCGCCGCCCGGAATCGAATCCGCGAGGTAGTGGTTGCGACGCTGGCGCAGCCAACCGTTGCCTTCCTTGGTGTACTCCAGCACGCCCACGACCTCTTCGGTTGGCCCCTGTGCCTCAGGCACAAAGTCCATCGGAGCACCGCCGCCGCCGCCGCCGCCGCCGCGGCTGCTGCTGC
>CAMBXM010000045.1 GCA_945871815.1 Singulisphaera sp. GP187 | reverse complement strand
GGGCGCGCAGATCGGCTACCCGATGTTCATGAAGCCATTCGATGGCGGGGGCTGGCAGGGCGTCAGTCAGATCAGGGATGAGGTTGAGCTGCGCGAGATCTACGACCAGAGTGACAAGCACCTCATGCACTTGCAGCAGTCCGTGGCCGGCTACGACTTGTTCGTGCGCGCGGTCGGTATCGGCCCGCAGGTGCGCTTGATGAAGTACGACCCGTCGCAGCCGCTGCATGGTCGCTACTTGGCCGATCGCGACTTCTGCAGCAACGCCGATGCGCAGGTGATGGTCGACACGTGCTTGCTCATCAATGCGTTCTTTGGCTGGGACTTCAACTCGTGCGAGGCGCTTCGCACCAAGGGTACGTTCCACCCGATCGACTTCGCGAATCCGTGCCCCGACAGTCAGGTGAACTCGATCCACTGCCACTGGCCGTGGTACGTGTTCGCCAACCTGCGCTGGGCCGTGTACTGCGCTGCGACCAAGCGGCCGATGCGGCAGACGCTGGACTTCGCGCCCTTCCAGGAAGTGGCGGCCCAGAAGCTGCCCTATGCCGAGAAGCTGAAGCGCTACGGTGCGATCGCCAAGAAGCGGCTCGACTCGGAGCGCTTTGACGAGTTCTGCAGCAAGCAGTTGCGACCGCTGACCGATGCCGCACTGGCGTGGTTTGGCAGCGACGGTTGCCGCTCGGCAGTGCGCAAGAAAGTCGCGCACATCTATCCCGCCCACGAAGTCGACGAGTTCAGTGAACGCTTCTTTCAGGCTGTCCAAGTCGGCAAGAAGGAACTCGGGGAGCAGTACGCATGAGCAAGCACAAGATCAGCTGGCGCTCGCCGGCTCTCGGTGGCCGTGAGATCACGTTCGTCCGTTACGGCGTCATGGGGCAGCCGCTGCTCTTGTTCCCCACGGCAGGCGGCGATGCCGAGGAGCCGGAGCGTTTCCATTTGATCGAGGCGATCGGCGAGTACATCCAGGACTTGCGACTCAAGGTCTACTGCATCGACTCGATCGCCGGCCAAGCGTGGCTCCAGGAGTGCGACACCCTGGACCAGGCCGCTGCGGTGCAGAACCGCTTTGATGCTGCGATTGCCCGCGAAGTCGTCCCGGCGATCCGCCGTGACTGCAACGACCCCAATGCCCAGATCTATGCGGCCGGCGCCTCGATCGGTGCATTCAACGCATTGGCGGCGGTTTGTCGTCACCCGGATCTTTTCCAACTCGCCATCTGCATGAGCGGCACCTACGACATGACTCGGTTTGTCGAGGGGCGCCCGACGCCGGACTACCACGCTTGCTCGCCCTTGCATTTCGTGCCCCAGTTGGAGGGCGCGCAACTCGAGTTGCTACGCAAGCGGTTCGTTCTCCTCGCGCACGGCCAAGGCGAGTTCGAAGATCCGGCCCAGAGCTGGAACGTTGAGCGTGTCCTCGGCCAGAAGCGCATCCCCAATCGCGTCGACGCGTGGGGCAAAGAGTGGCGTCACGACTGGGTGACGTGGCGCAAGATGTTGCCGCAGTTCCTTGGTGAGTTCCTTCCGCCGAAGACGAGCAATTGAAGGCTACCAGGGTGCCGGGCCGACTGGCGGATCTGGCTCAATAGAACTGGATTGGGACCTCTCCGCCGCGCGAGGTCGAGCAACGACGGTCGCGGGCAAGGAACGAAGTCGCCGCGGCGTCCGAAGATTCGGAACGGAGCTCGCGGCGCATTCCTGGGCCCTTTGGGGCGGCCACTGCCGCTGGCGCTTGGGGAATTCACGTCTACGCTCCTGCAGGTGAACCCGTCGTTGCGCCATCGTGTCGTCCGATTCGTGTGCGGAGCCGGTTTTCTAACTGGCTCGCTGCTGACGCAGCGTCCCGCAGCAGCCGGCGATTCGCACTTCCGCTTGGGGCGTGATTGCAGCATTTGCCATTCGGTTTCGCCGACCGCCAGTGCGATGCGATCCAGCACCGGTGACGACGTCTCGCCGCATGGGCTGTGGCAATCGACGCTGATGGCCAACAGCTATCGCGATCCGTACTTCCGCGCCCAACTCGAGCGAGAGTCGCGAGGCAGCGAGGAGTTGCAGGAACTCTGTTTGCGCTGCCACGCGCCCATGGCGCACCACGATCGAGTGTTGGCGGGGCAACCGGCTCCACGCCTTCACGATCTCGAAAGCAACAAACTGGCGAGCGACGGCGTGTCGTGCACCGTGTGCCATCAGATCACCAGCGAAGGGCTTGGCACGGAGTCGACGTTGTCCGGCCAGCCAGTGCTCGGAAAGGAGCGCAAGATCTTCGGACCCTTCGCGCATCCCGTCGAAGCGCCGATGCGCAACATGGTCGGCTACACGCCAGTGGAGGCGTCGCATGTGCGCACGTCGGCGTTGTGCGGCACGTGCCACACTCTCACGACTGCGCACCACGGTGCCCTGTTCCCCGAGCAGACACCCTACTTCGAATGGCGCAACAGTGAGTTCAGCGACGAGACCGGTGCGACCGAGACTTCGCGCACGTGCCAGCAGTGTCACATGCCTGAGACGGGTCGCACGCGCATCGCTCGCAACCCGATGGGCCGCGAGTTCCTGATCCCGGTGCGCGACGGCTATCGTGCCCATGCGTTCGTCGGCGGCAACGCCTTCATGCTGCGGCTGTTGGCGGACAACCGCGAGGAACTCGGGGTCGAGGCCAGCAGCGAAGCGTTGCAGCGCACGGCAGCTTCGACCAAGCGGCAGTTGGGCGAGGATACTGCAAGTATCGAGGTCGAAGGACTGCAGCGGGAGGGTGCTACGCTGTCGTTTTCGGTGCGAGTGCAGAATCGCTGCGGACACAAGTTTCCGTCGGGCTATCCATCGCGGCGGGCCTGGCTGCATGTGCAGGTGCGTTCTGCTGGTGCCGTGGTGTTTGAAAGTGGCGCCTTCACCGACGACGGGCGCTTGCGAGATATCGCCGACGAGCACGGATTGCCGCATGTCACGCTGGTGCAGTCGCCACAGGACGTGCCGGTCTACGAGTTGATCGCGGCGGACCCTGAGGGCAACCCAACAACCTCGCTGGCGAGGATGTCGCAGCGGCAGAAGGACACACGGCTGCTGCCGCGCGGCTATCGCCACGATGGCCCGCATGCGGAGGCGACGATCCCCGTCGGCATCGGCAGCGATATCGACTTCACCGCTGGGGGCGATGCGGTGGGCTATCGCATCGATTTGCCCGAGTCAGCGCACGGGACTCTGCAGGTCGTGGCTTGGTTGCACTACCAGACCGTGCCTCCGCACTGGGTTGATGCTCTGCGCGGCGAGACCGGCGAGCACGCGGCACGGTTCGTTCGGCTCTACGACGCAGCCGACAAGACTCCCGAGACCATCGCGGTGGTGACCGCGACGGTCGGTGGCAACTGAGGCGCGCTCATCACCTTGCGCCTCGCACAATCACTTGTGCGGCTCGGCGCCAGTGGCAGCGGCCTTGTTCTCGTCAAACGAGATCTTCAGCACGTTCTTGTAGGCATCGACTTCGCGGATGTCCTTGCCCGCCTTCTTCATCAGCTGTCGGACAGCTTCCTGCAATTGTGCGTCCTCCTGTGGGTCTCCAAGTGCGCGCTGCCCCGGGTAGGTCGCGCCCCGTAGGTCGCTGACCTGATCGCGGACCTCGTAGCGGATCCACCGTCGCACATCGTCCTCGGACAGCTTGGTGTCGAGGCTCGAATAGAACGCGTCGAAGTCCGGGTACTTCTTTGGGTTGCCCTCGTCGCCCTCGGCGAGTTGGCGGAACAGCTCCTCATTGGCCTTCAGGTGCTTCTTCACGTACTCGCGGAAGACGGCCTTCTTGAGCAAGGCGAACACCGCGCTGTTCTTCCACGCGTCCTCGGGCTTCTGCTCCAGCAGCTCGATCTCGAACTCTGGCGTGACGCCCCAACCTGGATCCACGATCTTGCCGTCCTTGTCGAACTCTCGGTGCGTACACCTGCCGCTCGGCAGGAAGTACTTCGCCACCGTGAGCTTGATGTGCGCGCCGACATCGAACTTGCTGTTCTTGTTGCTGTCTGTGTACGGCTCGCCTTCTTGCCACGACCCGTCGTCATTGAGGTCCTCGAATCGCTCCCCTGGGTCGCTGGCGAGCGCCATCATGTTCTGCACGGTCCCCTTGCCGAACGTGCGTTGGCCAACGATCGTCGCTCGGCCGAGATCCTGTAGTGCACCGGCGGTGATCTCACTGGCGGACGCCGACAGGTTGTTTGTCAGAACGGCGAGCGGCAGATCGCAGATGGCAGTGTTGCGCGTCTTGTAGTCGCGCCGCGGCTCACTCGGGCCTTCGGTGTAGACCACGAGTTTGGAACCGGCGACAAACTTCTCGACCACCTCGCGGGCCTGCGTGAGGAAGCCGCCGGTGTTGTTGCGGACGTCGAGGGCAATGCCGATCGCGCCCTGCTGCATCACGGAGCGCAGCGCGACTTCCATCTCTTCGGAGGTTGCCGCCCCGAACGTCACCAGCTCGATGTAGCCAACCTTGCCTGGCAACATCGTGTAGTTGACCGACGGCACGGTGATCTGACGGCGGACGATGGTCATGGTCTCCGCGGCCTGCCAGCCCGGTCGGAACACCTTGAGCGAGACCTGGGTCTCTGGTCGGCCCTTGAGGCGCCCGATGATGTCCTCACTCGTGTGGCCTGCGGTCTCCCAGCCGTCGACTTCGAGGATCTTGTCGCCCGACCTCAGTCCGACGCTGTAGGCAGGGCCCGAGTAGATCGGACGGATGATGGAGAAATCGTTGTCCTGGTCGAAGTTGACGAACGCGCCGATGCCGCCGTACTCGGGGTGCAGGTCAAAGAAGAACCTGCGGAACTCCTCACTGGTGAAGAACACACTGTGGGGGTCGAGGCCCTGCAACATGCCCTTGGCTGCGTACTCGATCAGCTCGTCGTCCTTGACCTGGCTGCCGTTCACGTGGTTGGCGTGCACACGCTGGCGCAACTCCGTGAGCACTCGGTACTCGTCCGTGCTGTCGATCTGGTCGGGACGGTTCTTCTGCTCGACCAGTTTGGTCAGCATCGCTTCGAACTCACGGCGCTCCTCTTCGCGCTTCAGATAGAGGCGGGCGCGGCGTCCGAGGTCGTTGGGCTCGAGCTGGATGTCGCGGAGAACGGTCCACGCGTCCCCGGCGGCGACGTTGAGATCGGCCAGGGCCAACGCGCCGCGGACGCGCAGCTCCCGATCGGTCGACCGCAGGAACTGCTCCAGCGCCGTCTTGGCGATGGACCGCTGCGCACTCGAACCCGTGTGCCAGAGCGCCACCGCTGCCTCGATTCGAACCTGGGATGGCACCAGTTCGTCTTTGCAGTTGTCCTCCAGCACCTTGCGCACATCGGGAAGGATGCGGGTGTTGAAGAACCGCTCTTCGCCGAGCAGCGCCATCGCCGCAGCCCGCGCCTCGGCTTTGGTCGAAGTCGTCACGGACTGCAGCAGGTCGAAGATGTCCTTGCCGTAGGTGGCGTCGGCCTTCAACTTCTGCATGGCGACCGCGGCGGCGATGCGGCCGTGGTCGCCGACCGACTGCGCGCTGTGCACGATGGCATCCCGCAGCGGGTCTGTTCGTTCGTCGTCGGTCGTGTCCAGGATCTGCAGCCCGAAGTCAAAGGCGCGGTCGAGTGGGGCGGCGTCCGCCTGGGCGAGAAGCGTGGCGACCTTGCCAGCCAGATCCTGGGCCACCGCAGGTGCTGCGGTCGCCAGGAGGAAGAGGCTGAACAGGGTGCGGGCCGACAGGATGCGAAGCATGCGGTCTCCGGTGTCTTGGTTGGTTCGACGGGTGTCCGACACGTGGTCCGACGGTTCGTCCGATCGGGATTCATCGACCTACGCCGGTGCGCGGATCGATCGAATCCGGTGCCTCAGGGAAGGGCGTCCTTGCACTAGGCCGAATCGACGACGGAGCAACCTATACGTCGCAGCCGCCAGCCGATGCCAGCGTCCTTTTGGATCCATCGTCCTTGCCCCTCCGGCGTTCCGCTACGCTGTTCGAGTGAACGACGAGGTTGACGATTCTCCGGCAGGACAGCTCAGCCACGTTGACGGCAACGGCCGCGCCCGCATGGTCGATGTGTCGAACAAGCCCGCAACGGTGCGCTTGGCCCGCGCCGCGGCGTCCGTATCGATGCTGGCCCCAGTTCGCGCCATGGTGATGGCCGGCACGATGCCAAAGGGCGATGTGCTCACGGTTGCCCGCCTTGCTGGCATTCAAGGCGCGAAGGAAACCTCGCGGCTGGTGCCTCTATGCCATCCCCTTCAGCTCAGCCACGTGCAGGTGGACTTCGAGTCCATCGGCGAGGATGCGATCGGCATCGTCACCGAGGCACGATCGACGGGACCAACCGGCGTGGAAATGGAAGCGATGACCGCCGCAGCGGTTGCTGCGCTGACCATCTACGACATGGTGAAGGGCGCTTGCCGCTCGGCGCGCATTGAGCGCGTCGAGCTGCTGCACAAATCCGGTGGCAAGTCCGGGGTCTGGGATCGCGGCTGACTGCGGTAGCGCGGCCTCCGTGCCCTCACTGCGCTTCTGGCTCGTCGGCGTCCTCCGCTCCGTCTGAGGCATTCAGCTTGTTGTAGAGCGTTTTGAGTGCCACCCCGAGGGCCTCGGCCGCCTTGCGTTTGTTGCCATCGAAGCGTCGCATTGCCTCCTGGATCGCGGTCTTCTCCAGTTCGCGCAGGGACAAAGTTGGCAGCGGCCCGCTCTGAGCCTGCGGCCGCGAGCCGATCGCAAACTCGTCGACATCGGCGGCATTAAGCTCTGGCCCCGCCGCCAGCACCGACAAGCGCACGATGACGTTCTCCAGCTCACGGACGTTGCCGGGCCATGGATGCCGCTCGAGCCGACCGACGGCGCTTGGCGACAGCATGAGGGTGCGGCCGTTGCGGGCGTTCTGCTGGCCGAGAAACAGCCGAGCAAGTTCGCCGATGTCCTCGGTGCGTTCGCGCAAGGGCGGCACTCTCACTTCGAGCACGGCGAGACGATAGTAGAGGTCCTCGCGGAAGCGCTCGCTCTGGATCATCGCGTGGAGATCGCGGTGGGTGGCTGCGATCACGCGGACGTCGACTTTCCGAACCACATCGCTGCCCACCGGCCGAATCTCACCAAACTGCACGGCGCGCAACAAGGCCGGCTGCAGGTCGAGGGGCAACTCCGCGATTTCGTCGAGGAAGATCGTGCCACCCGAAGCGGCTTCGAACAGTCCGAGGCGCTTTTGTTCGGCGCCCGTGAAAGCACCTTTCACGTGGCCGAACAGTTCGCTCTCCATCAAGTGCCGCGGCATCGCACCGCAGTTGATCACGACGAACGGCATGTGCGCCCGTTGTCCGAGCGCGTGGATCCGGCGTGCGCCGAGCTCCTTGCCGGTGCCGCTTTCGCCGAGCAGTAGCACCGTCTGTTGGGTTTGCGCAACGCGTTGCAGGGTGGCGTCGAAGCGTTGCGACGCGGGACTCAACGTGATCGTTCCGACCGGTGCGGCCGATGCGGTGATTCGCTTCAGCCGGGCGTTCTCTTGCAACAGCGAGGCGGTCCCGGTCGCGCGACGCACCGTCTGCTCCATCACGTCGAGACTGACGGGCTTGGCCAAGAAGTCCATCGCGCCGCGGCGCATGGCATCGACCGCCAGCGGCACCGTGCCGTGGCCGGTGCAGACGATGATCTGCAGGGTGTTGTCGATCGCCAGGAGCTTCTCCAGCGCCTGCATGCCAGGCATTCCCGGCAGATTGAGGTCGAGCAGGATGGCGTCGGGTGGCTCGAGGCGCACTGCATCGAGCGCCGGTTCGGCACGAGCCAGCGCCTTCACGGCAAAGCCCATCCGCTGCAGCTCGTCGCTCCAGACGCGACGCAAGCTGTCGTCGTCTTCGATCAGCAGGACCGATGCGGTTGTCTCCTTGGAGCTCACAGGCGCTTGATCCTCAAACTGCGGTAGGCGACGCCGTCGCCGTGATCCTGCAAGGCGATGTGGCCGTTGGTCGCGCGACCGAATGGCCACGCCCTGAATTTGCTTGCTGCGACCATCGCTTCCCACTCGGGCCCGACGCATGGGACGTCGAGCAGCCGCACTCCGTTCAGCCAGTGCTCCACGCGACCCTTGTGCAGCAGGATACGGCCGTCGTTCCAGGTGCCAGCTGGTTGGATCTTGGCGCCGGTGTTCGGCACCAAATCGTAGAGGGCTCCTGCACCGTGTTGCGGCTCGGGCTTCTCGGTGAGGTCGTCGTAGATCTGGTACTCGGGTCCGGTCATGTAGGTCTGTTCTTCGGTTTCCAGCACGTGCCAGATGACTCCCGAGTTGGCACCAGACTCGACGCGCCATTGGAAACGAAGATCGAAGTCGGAGAATCGATCCGCGGTGATCAGGTCACCACCGCCGCCCTGCGCTTGGTGTTCGATGGCCGCATGGCGAACGCGCCAACCCTGCGCCGGTGTGCCCTTTTGCTGGTAGCCGCGCCAGCCGTCGAGCGTGCGTCCGTCGAACAGCAGCGCAAAGCCCTCCTGCGCTTCCGCGGTGCTGAGGCAGTTTGGCGCACTGGGCGGCAGCGTCACGGCTCCCGTCGCCGCCCACTCCGTGGCGCGGGCGAGCAAGTGCCGCAGTTGAGGGTCGCGCCACGTGGCGCGCGTGGGCAGTTGCCCCGTCCACGTGTGCCCCAGGGGCGTATGGAACACTCGACCCTTTCCGTAGTGGGCGACGGTAGCCATTGGCTCGAAGCGTCCCGTGCCGCCGGTCTTTGGGTCGCTGAACGCCGACATCAGCACGCGGTAGTCGGCGCCAGGCATGGGTACGAGTTGGTGGTAGAGCTCGTCCGGATGCATGTGGAAGTCATCGATGCCTTGGGTGATCGGATGGGCAGCGTCGACGACATGCACGGCAAAGGGATGATAGGCGCCGTGGCCAGTGCCGTCGCGCCAGCAGAGCCCGACCAGGGCCTCGTACTCCTTCCAGCCGGGGAAGGCGTTGTTGGCTGCGTGAACGACGACAACGCCTGTGCCGCCTTCTACTGCAGCCAGGAAAGCGCGCTCGGCGTCGCTGCCCCAGCGGTCGCCGTTGTAGTCGAGCACGATGGCCGCAAACTTCGACAGATCGAGTGCCCCGAGGTCCTGGTGTGGTTTGTTCGTACGGGTGACTGCGAACTGGCCGCAGTCTTCGAGCGCGCCTTGGATTTCGGCGGAGGTGTAGCTCCAGTCATGGTTGTTCTGGCCGCTGACGAGCAGCAGCGGGATCGACTGGGCAGGGACCGCAGCGGCGACCGCAGCGGCGACGAACAAGAACCATCGCATCGGCGCAGCCTACTGCGTGTAGCGGGTCGAGGCACGCGCTGGTCGCACGGTGGCATCGCGATGCGGGATCTGCGATAAGAACCCGCCATGGGTGGCTGCTGCTACGTTCGCATGACTGCGGTTGTGCTCTGGGCATGTGCTGCGACGGCGATCGCGCAACGCAGCGCGGCGCTGATGTCGGCCGCCGTTGCGGAGGCCGAGGGCCAGGGGGTTCGTACTGGCGTTGCCGCGATCGAGATCGACGGCACGTGGCGCTATCGCCATCGTCAGGACGAGCGCTTCGTGCCGGCCAGCAACATGAAGCTGCTGAGCGCCGCCGCCGTGTTGCATGGCCTCGGCCACAGCTACGAGTTCGGCACGCGCTTCGAGTTGCGCCAGGGCCGGCTCGTCGTCCACGCTGGCGGCGACCCGAACCTCATCACCGGCACCGAGCACGGGCCCGAAGCGCTGTGGCGAGGGCTGGTCTCGGCACTGATCCAGCGCGGTGTTCGCAGCGTGCGCGCGGTCGAACTGCAGCAAGGCGTCTTCACAGGTCCCGGGCGGCCGGCGACCTGGCCACAGGACCAGCTCGACACCTACTACTGCGCTCCGACCGGCGGCTTCGTGCTCGAGCAAGGGACGTTTCGGCTGCAGGTCCGCCCCGCGGGAGCCACTGCCGAGGCACTCCTGGTCGCTCCCTTCCTCGACATGCCGGTGGACGGCAGCATCGCGGTGGTCGCGGCCAAGAAGGGGGCGGTCTATGGGGCGATGGATCTTGGTGACCGCTTGCGCGTGCAGGGCAAGATGTGGAAGGGTTCGACCCAGGTCGTCACCCAGACGGCGGTGCGCGATCCGTTGCCGTGGTTCGAGCGCGGCGTGCTCCAGGCGCTCGCGCAAGGCGGCATTCGCGTGACGGCAGACGCTGCCGCGATCGATGTTCCGGAGCTCTACAGGCATCGCACGCCGCTACAGCCTGCCTTGGTGAGGATGCTGGAGGAATCGAGCAACTTCGACGCGGAACAACTGGTGCGCGTGCTAGGTGCCGAACTGAGTGGCGATGGCAGTCTCCAAGGTGGCCTCGCCGCCGTGCGTGCGACGCTCGATGGCAAGTTCGGGGGCGCCGGTGAGGCCTTGGTTCAGATTGACGGCAGCGGCTTGTCGCGCGGCAACGAAGTGACGCCGCGGCTCTTGGTCACGGCGTTGCGCGAGATCGTCGCCTCGCGCGACGCCGACATGTTCCTCGCGGCTCTGCCGGTCGGCGGCGAGACCGGCACGCTGTCGGGTCGCTTCCAGAACAGCCCAGTGCGCGGCCGCGTGCAAGCCAAGACCGGCTGGATCCGCGGCGCTTCGTCGCTGTCGGGCATTCTCCAGCGCAAGGACGGTTCGCGTTGCGCGTTCGCGATCTTGATGAACTACGACCCGCGCAAGGACGGCGTCAACAGGATGCTGAAGACGCTGCAGGAACGCATCGTCGAGGCGCTCGATCGAGGCGCCTCGGATGGGTGATCGGACGATCGCGGTGCCGGCCACGGCAGAGCAGCTTGCCGAGTGGCGCGCCCGAGCTAGCGCGCTCGCGATCCAAGGGGGCGAAGTGCTGCTGCGCTTGCAGGCAGCGCGCGGCAGCGCCCGGTCGAAGAGTTTCCGCCGCGAACTGGTGACCGAGGCCGACCGCGAAACCGAACGTGTGGTCGTCGGCGGCTTGCTGCAGCAGTATCCAGACCACGCCGTCCTCGCCGAAGAGGGCGTGCTCACGGTCCAAGGTCAGAAGAGCAGCCAGTCGGACTGGACGTGGATCGTCGATCCACTCGACGGCACGACCAACTTTGTGCACGGACTCCCGTTCTTCGCGGTTGCGATCGGGCTCGCCTACCGGTCGGTGCCAGTGGTGGGTGTCGTGCATGCGCCCGTCCTACAGCAGACCTACTCAGCCGCTCTTGGTCTCGGCGCGACCTGCAACGGCACACCGTTGCGGGTGTCGTCGACCAGCGAGCTCGCCGACGCGCTCCTCGCCACGGGCTTTGCCTATCGTCGCGATGAGCAGGGCGCGGTGGACAACATCGAGCGCCTGCGACGGGTGATGCCGCACTGCCGCGATGTGCGCCGATTTGGATCGGCGGAACTCGACCTCTGCTTCGTCGCGCGCGGGGCCTACGACGCCTACTGGGAGTTCGATCTGGCCCCGTATGACGTCGCCGCTGGCGCGATCGTGGTCCGCGAAGCGGGGGGGCGGGTCACCGACATCGACGGCGGCGACGCCTGGCTCTATGGCGGGCGGATTCTGGCCAGCAATGCCATCCTCCACGACGACGTCCGCCGCTTCCTGCCGTAAGCAGCCACCGATTGAGGACGGGCTACGCTGGCGTTTGCGGGGCGAGGGCGCCGAGCGCACCGTGAGCCAACGGCACCGAGGTGCTGGATCCGTCGTACTTCGTCCGCAGTCGACACCGCGTCCGCGACCCTGCTACTTGCCGGTGCTGCCGTCCGAGGCAGGCGCTGAGTCCTCGCTTGCGCAGCAGCAAGTGCCACCGGTGTTGCAGCAATTCTGCTTGGTGGCGACTCTGGCTTCGATGCGCGCCGCGCGCAAGGTCGCGACGAGTGCCGAACGATTGTCGACGAGGTGACTCATGCACGAGGACGTGCAGGTCCGTACGAGAGTCGTGCCAAGCATGGTCGAGCTGGCGCGGTCACCAAGCGGTTTGCCCGATACCGCGCACTGGCTCGACGGATACTCGGCCTTCTGCTGGGCGAAGGCCGCGCTCTGCACCGCCGTGGCGATCTCCGCAGCGCGAGCTTCGGCCTTGGTGGCGCATTTCTCAGAACACAGTCGAACCAGCGTACCGTCGAGCAGGATGTCGTAGGGGGCGCCACTCTCATCGATCGGCTTGCCCGAGATCGGACAATTGGTGAGCGGGTAGTCCGGCAACTGATCCTGGATCCACTGGGTCGTCTGCTTGGGCGTCCAGTTCGTCGTGTTGATGGTGGCCGTGCCGTAGCTGACGCACTTCGCAGTGTCGAGGCGCGCGAGATAGTGCGTCGGCTCGGCTTCAAAGCGGGCTTTGCAGCCGGTGCAGCAGAGGCGCACGAGAGTCGAGCCGCAAAGGGCTGAGACGGCGGACTCGGGCAGCGGCTTGCCCGAGACGAGGCACGTGCCCAGGGGGTAGTCGCGAAGTTGGTCGGCGATCGTGGCGGCATCGACCTGATGGCCCCAGAGTTCCGGGTCCTCTTCGATCGTCTGCTGGCACTTCGGGCAACAGGTGCGGAACGTGCGGCCGTCGACCACGAACGTCACCGCGTCTTCGAGAAGCATCTTGCCGCTGACGATGCAGCGCGCGAGCGCATAGGGGATCCTGACCTGCGCCTTTGGCGCGGTCTCCACCATGGGGCTGGGCAATGGGGTGGTGGAAGCTCTGTCGTCGGTGCGGAACAGGCCGCAACTAGCGAGCAGGAGGGCGGCGATCAGGAGGGCAATGCGCGACATCGTGTGGGTCCGTGGTGGTGCGTGCGACGGCACGCTCCACCGCGTATCGATCGGCGCGACACCATCGCTTGAATCCGCTCGGGCGGACGTAGGGCTGCCGACAAGGGTGACGGCGGTGGCGGAGTCCGGTAGCCTTGGCGCCATGCACCATCTCGTTGTGGCCTTGTCGTTGGTCGCGAGCGCTCTCTGCCAGGAGGCCTTGTCGCCGCTTCGCACCGTGGCGATGAACCGCGATTCGGGGCTGGTGAGCAATCTGGACCCGGCGCCGCGCGTGCTCTGGACCACGGACGTCACGGTGGCCGGCGATTGGCTGCAGTTGCACTTTGCCGATGTGAACCTGCCTCCCGGTTCGCAGCTCAAGATCTACGCCCCCGTACGACCTGACTGGGTGCAGTGGCATGACGCCCGCTCGATTGCTGACTACGGCTGCTACTCGTGCCAATTCGTGGGGCCGACCTTGCGCATCGAGCTCGTTGCCGGTGCCGCCACCACCGGTAACCGGGCGCGCATCGATTCGGTGGCGGTCCTTGATGTGGGCACAGTGGTCGACGTCGACACGATCTGCGGCACGACGGACGATCGGGTGCTCTCGAACGATCCGCGCTCAGGAAGGCTCAACGCGAGCTGTTCCGCGTGGCTGTTCTCGGCGTTTGCGGCCGGGACGGCTGGGCACTGCATGACGTCTGGCACGGCGGGCAAGATCTTGCACTTCAACGTGCCGCTTTCGACCGCCAGTGGCACACCGGTGCCCTCGCATCCCAACGACCAGTACGCGTTGTCCACGTTCTTGCAGAGCTTGAACGGCGGCGTTGGGGCGGACTGGGCGACGATGAGTGCGGTGCGCAACAGCAACACGCAGCTCTATCCCGGGCAGGCACAGGGAAGTTGGTACTCGATTGTCCCGGCGCCGCCGCTGGTTGCGGGGCAGCAGATCCGGGTGACTGGCTATGGCACCGGAAATGGCACCAGCGGGTCGTCCACCTGGAACCAGGTGCAGAAGACGCACTTCGGCAACCGTCAGTCGACGGCCACCGCCACCGCGCTGCGTTATGACACCGACACCACTGGCGGCAACTCCGGGTCGGCAGTGCTGCTGGAGTCAACGGGACAGATGATCGGCGTACACACGCACGGTGGTTGCAGTGCGACGAGTGGGGGAAACTCTGGCACCGACGCACTGCGTGCAGACTTCACTGCTGCGCGTCTGCAAGCCTTGGCCTTGCACACGATCGGTTCGATCACCGCAGTCGGCGCTGGCTGTGGCGGTCTACAAGTGCCGACGCTGTTGGTCAGCGGTCTGCCCGAGATCGCGATGCCGATGTCGGTGATTGCCACCAACTTGCATGCCGCGACGCCGCAGTTGGGTTGGTTCGCGATCGGGCTGTCGTCGACGACGTGGAGTGGGGCGTCGCTGCCAGTGGACATGACGCCACTCGGCGTTGAGGGCTGCCTTTTGCGCGTGTCGCTCGACTACACCGAGTCGATCGTCAGCACCTTTGGCGTCGCCGGGCGGAGCTACACCATGCCCAACGATCCAGGCCTCGTCGGTCAGCACCTGTACTTCCAGTACTTCGGGTTCTCGCCATCTGCGACCACGACCCTTGGTCTTGTTGGCAGCAACATGGTCGACGTTCTGCTCGGCAACTGAGCAGGTTGCAGCGGCCGCCGCCGCTGGCAGCGATCAGAACTTGACGTCTTCGGGAGCGGCATCGCTCCCACGTTGGATCGTGACGGTGGCCGATCGCCCCATCGGGTGCCTCTTGAGCAGCGGAGTCATCGCTGCCAGGAGCTTGTCCGCGTCGGCACCAGCGAAGAACAACACGCAGGTTCCGCCACCGAACTCGTCGCCGTCGTACTCGCCGACCCCGGCCTCGAGCACCGCTGCCTCCAACTGGTCGGCTAGCTCTTCGATGGCAACCCGTTCGGCGTTCACGCCGAGCGCTCGGTTCGACAGGCGCATTCGGATCAACAGGTCGTGTTCAAGGTGGAGCGGGGCGTCGTCGTCGGCTTCGGGGTCGGTCATGGGGCGCGGAGCCTACCCCGGAGAGGGGCAGGAGACTTCCGTCTGTCCCGCTGGTGCCGGTCGGACCCACTGCTAGGATCAGCAGGTTTCAAACCGTGCGACCGAAGTCCAAATCGACCCCCGACGCGCCTGCGGTGCCCCGTCCAGACCGTGGCTATGTAGTGGTCAAGGGGGCTCGGGAGCACAACCTGAAGGGCGTCGATCTGACGTTCCCGCGCGATGCACTGTCGACCTTCACGGGCGTGTCGGGCTCCGGCAAGTCGAGCCTCGCCTACCACACGATTTATCAGGAAGGCCAGCGTCGCTTCCTGGAGAGTCTGAGTTCGTATGCGCGGCAGTTTCTGGGGCGCATGGAGAAGCCCAAGGTCGACCTCATCGAGGGCCTCTCGCCGACGGTCTCCATCGACCAGAAGTCGACCAGTCACAGTGTGCGCAGCACCGTCGGGACGCTCACCGAGGTAAGTGACTTCCTGCGCTTGCTGTGGTCGCGCCTTGGCACTCCGAGCTGTCCCGAGTGCGGTGCCAAGATCGAGGCCTGGTCGCCGGATCGCATCGTCGAGGCGATGATTGTCGATCACCGAGGCACTGCTGTGATGGTCCTCGCGCCGGTGGTTCGCGAGCGCAAGGGCGAGTACCGCAAGGAGCTCGTCGAATGGCGCAGCAAGGGCTTTGTACGCGCGCGGATCGACGGGGTCGTGCGGCGCCTCGACGAGGACATCGTGCTCGAGCGCTACGTCTACCACACGATCGAACTCGTGGTCGACCGACTCACCGTGGCCACGGAAACGCGCTCGCGTCTTGCCGAAGCCGTCGAGCAAGCGCTGGCGCTCGGCGACAGCACCTGCGCGCTCGCGTGGGAGGACGCCGGCTACCGCGTGTTCTCGGCGAAGCGGAGTTGTCCAGACGGTCACGGCGGCTTGCCGGAGATGGAGCCCCGCCTGTTCTCGTTCAACAGCCCGATTGGCATGTGCCAGCGGTGCGAAGGGCTCGGCGAAATCTACGGATTCGACGAGGCTCTGCTCCTAGCCGACGCCAGCAAGTCGCTGCGCGAGGGTGCCTTGTCGGTGTTCACCGACGAAGGCAAGCTGGTCTACAGCACGCTGACGATGGCGCACCTCCAAACGGTCGGCGATGCCTTCGGCTTCGACGTCGACACGCCGTGGCAAAGGCTGACGGCGAAGGCAAGGAAGGTCGTGTTGCACGGCAGCGGGACCAAGACGTTCGAGTTCCGCTGGCAGCGGCGCTCGGCGACGTTCGAGTCGTCCGGTATGGATCGCATTGCGTTCCCGGGCATCCTTGGTCACCTCGAACGCGTCTACCGTCCGTCGCGGGCGCGGCATCTCGACCGCTACCGCGCGGCAGTGAAGTGCCCCGATTGCGATGGCGACCGGCTGTGCGCGGCGGCGCGGGCGGTGATGTTCCAAGAACGCAGCCTGCCCGAGGTGTCGGGGTTGCCGGTGGAGCAGGCGCTACTGTGGATCCGAGCCGTGCGACTTGCCGGCAACGATCTCGAGATCGGCCGTGAGATCGTGCGCGAGATCGAGCGACGACTCGTCTTCCTCGAAGAAGTGGGCCTTGGCTACCTGACGCTGTCTCGCCCGGCCCGCACGCTCTCGGGTGGCGAGTCGCAGCGCATTCGGCTCGCAGCGCAGGTCGGTGCCGGGCTTCGTGGCATTCTCTATGTACTCGACGAGCCGTCGATCGGTCTGCACTCGCGCGATCAAGACCGCCTCTTGCGCACGCTCTTGGCGCTGCGCGATCGCGGCAACACGCTGGTCGTCGTCGAACACGATGAAGACACGATGCGCAAGAGCGATTGGCTCGTCGACATCGGTCCGGGCGCTGGCGCCGGTGGCGGCGAGGTGGTTGCCGCCGGAACGCCGGCAGAAGTCGAGGCGAACGAAAACTCGCTGACCGGCAAGTACCTGCGCGGCGAGTTGACGGTGCCGATGCCCAAGGAGCGCCGCGGCGAGGACAAGGGGCATCTCCGCATCGAGGGTGCGCGCTTTCACAATCTGCGCGGTCTCGACGTGGATCTCCCGCTCGGTCGCTTCGTTGCCATCACGGGTGTCTCCGGCTCGGGCAAATCGACGCTCGTGCATCACGTGCTGAAGCCGTGGGTGGCTGCCGTGCTCAGCGGCGAGCCGCCCAAGAGTGCTCGCTGCAAGCGCGTAACCGGCGTCGAGCAGATCGACAAGTTGGTCGAGATCGACCAGTCACCAATCGGCCGCACGCCGCGGAGCAACCCAGCGACTTACACGGATGTCTGGACCCACATTCGCGACCTCTACGCGCAGTTGCCAGAAGCCAGGCTGCGTCAGTACGAGAAGGGCCGGTTCAGCTTCAACGTCGCCGGTGGTCGTTGCGAGGCCTGTGAGGGTGCTGGGGTTCAGACCTTGGAGATGAACTTCCTCGCGCCGGTCGAGGTGGTTTGTGAGCAGTGTTCTGGGGCCCGCTTCCATCCCGAGACTCTGGAGATCCGATTCAAGGAGAAGAGTGTTCACGACGTCCTCGAGATGACCGTCGACGAAGCCCTCACGCTGTTTTCCGAACTACCAAAGATCGCGCGGGCGCTACGGGCGCTGCAGGACGTGGGGCTTGGCTACCTGAAGCTCGGGCAGCCATCGACGACGCTGTCTGGCGGCGAGGCCCAGCGCGTGAAGCTTGCGACCGAACTGCAGCGGCCGGCTACGGGCAAGACTCTCTACGTGCTCGATGAGCCGACGACCGGCCTGCATTTTCACGACATCGGTCAGCTGTTGCTTTGCATGCAGAGGTTGTGCGATGCCGGCAACTCCCTGCTGGTGATCGAACACAACCTCGACGTCGTTCGCGCCGCCGACTGGATCGTCGACCTTGGTCCGGAAGGTGGCGCCGGTGGTGGCACGGTCGTAGCGACCGGAACGCCCGAGCAGGTGATGGAAGTCGAGGCCTCTCACACCGGCCGCGCCCTGCGAGCGATGTTTGCGCCCAGGAAGAACTCGTCGAACGAGACCCGATCCAGCACCTTGGCGGCGAAGAAGGCCAAGGCCGCCGTGCCGCAGCGCACGGTGCGGCCCACACACATCACTGTTCGTGGTGCTCGCACTCACAACTTGAAAGGCATCGACTGCCAGTTGCCGCTCGATCGGTTCACGGTCGTGACCGGACCCTCTGGCTCTGGCAAGTCGAGTCTGGCGTTCGACACGCTGTTCCAAGAGGGCCAGCGCCGGTTCTTGGAGAGCATGTCTACCTATGCTCGTCGATTTCTCGGGCGCATGGACCGCGCGCCCGTGGATGTGCTGGATGGACTCGGGCCGGCGATCGCGATCGATCAGAAGCACGGTGTCCGCAGTCCGCGTTCGACCGTGGCGACGACGACGGAGATCCACGACTACCTTCGTCTGCTCTACGCGCGCATCGGCCGTCCGCACTGCCCCGCGCACGGGCAAGAACTGGTGGCTTGGTCGCCAAGTCGAATTGCCCAGGATGTTGGCAAGAAGTGGAAGGGGCGCCGGGGCTACCTGTTGGCTCAGGTCGCCGTGCCGCAAGAGTTTGGCAGCGACAGCGACGAGTCGCTGGTGAAGGCCGCGTCGTACTTCGGGGCGCTGCGCGCGGAATGGCAGGAACAAGGCTTCATTCGCGTGCTCTTCGATGGCGCCGAGCTCCGCCTTGATGCCGCTTGGCCCAAGAACTCACCAAAGGAGCTGTTCCTCGTCGTCGATCGCGTGTCGTTCGACGATCGTGTTCGCGTCGTCGATGGCGCCGAGCAGTGCGTGCGGGCCGCTCACGCTCACGGAGGTCACGGTCTTGTCATCGCGCAAGTGGTGGGTGGTGAGGATGCCGGTGCCCGGGCGGTCTACAGCGAGAATCGCAGTTGCCCGCAGTGCGGCTTCCTCGGCCACGAACAGCCACACCCGCGTTGGTTCTCGTTCAATCACCACACGGGTGCATGTGCGCAGTGCGCCGGGCTTGGTGAGGTCGTGGTTTGCGACGAGTCGCTCTTGGTCAATCGTCCGGACAAGCCGGTCTTTGGCGGCGCCATCAAGCACAAGGGGGCGGCCTTCACGTTCCTGACTACGGGGAGCGGCTACTACGCCGATGTGGCTCGCGTCGTCGCCGAGCAACGCGGAGTCGACTTGTCAACGCCATGGAACAAGCTCGCACCGCAAGACCGCCAGTGGTTGATGCGTGGGCTCGGTGAAGAGAAGTTCGAGATCGTTTTCAAGAAGCGCGAGGCCGGCAAGTCGCGCACGTGGCGCATGCAGGTCAAGTGGAAGGGCCTCGCTCGCCAGGTCGAGGAGTGGTACCACGGCAAGGACGAACAGTCGGGCGGTGACGAGCGTTTCCGCGACGTGATGCGCGTCGGCTCCTGTCCCTCCTGCCATGGCGAGCGCTTGGGCGAGGCGCAGCGCGCGGTCCGAGTCGGCGGCGTTCGCATGCCCGAAGTCTGTGCGTCGACGGTGGAGGAGGCTCTGCGCTTGCTGCACAACTGGAAGCTCGATCCGAAAGACGCGCGGATCGCGGCGGAGATCCACAAGGAGCTGCGCAATCGACTGTCGTTCTTGCACGAAGTGGGTCTGGGCTACCTGACGCTGGATCGTTCGGCGGCGACGTTGTCCGGCGGCGAAGCGCAGCGCATCCGCCTCGCAACCCAGCTCGGCAACAAGCTGATGGGCGTGCTGTACGTGCTCGATGAACCGACGGTGGGTCTGCACCCGCGCGACACCGAGCGGTTGCTGGCGACGCTGCTCGAACTGCGCGACCTCGGCAACACCGTTATTGCGGTGGAACACGACGAGTCGGTGATCCGCGCTGCCGATTACGTGCTCGACCTTGGCCCGGGCGCCGGCTCGCGCGGCGGCACGGTGGTGGCGTGCGGGACTCCGCTCGAGGTGGCGCAGAGCGATGGCCTGACGGGTCGATATCTGCGCGGTGTTCTAGGGTTGCCCCAGGCTCGCGAACGACGGGTGCCCTCGGGCCATCTGCAACTACGCGGCATCGCCGTGCACAACCTGAAGGCCGTCGACGTCGATGTTCCGCTCGGGGTGATGACGGCGGTCACGGGAGTTTCGGGCTCCGGCAAGTCTTCGCTGGTGCTCGATGCGCTCGTGCCGCAGCTTCGCGACGGCACCGCCGACCTGGTTTGGGCGGATGGCGAAGAACACGAGTGTCGACTCGCCGTCGTCGACCAGGCTGCGCTCGGTAGCACGCCGTCGTCCAACCCCGCAACCTACACCGAGATCTTCGGTCCCATCCGCGAGCTGTTCGCGCAGGTCCCGCTGAGCAAGCAAAAGGGATTCGGTCCAGGCCGCTTCTCGTTCCACGTCGCTGACGGTCGCTGCGGTACGTGTGAGGGCAAGGGCCACATTCAGGTCGAGATGCACTTTCTCGCGGACGTCTGGGTGACTTGCGAGATGTGCCGTGGCAAGCGCTACAACCAAGAGACGCTGGCGGTCGAGTACCGCAACAAGAACATCGCGCAGGTGCTGGCCATGGAGGTCGACGAAGCGCTGCAGTTCTTCGGCAATCATCCACGTATCTCACGGTCGTTGACGTTGCTCGCGGACGTCGGTCTCGGCTACCTGAAGCTCGGGCAACCGGCCAATACACTCTCTGGCGGCGAAGCGCAGCGACTCAAGTTGGTCGCCGAGTTGGCTCGCACTCCGCGCGAACACATGGTCTACGTGCTCGACGAGCCGACGACGGGCTTGCACATGGACGACGTGCAGAAGCTCTTGGGGGTGCTGCAGCGACTCCTCGAACGTGGCGATTCGGTGATCGTGGTGGAGCACCACCTCGATGTCATCGCCGCGGCCGACCACGTGATCGAGCTGGGTCCTGAAGGCGGCAATCTGGGCGGCTCTGTTGTCGGACAAGGGACGCCGGAGGACATCGCCGCACTGCCGCAGAGTCACACGGGCCGTTTCTTGAAACTCCGGTTGGCACAGGTCGCGGACGCGCCGACTCCGGCCAACCGCAGCAAGAAGCGCAAGACGACAACAGTGGAGGAGTCGTGACCGAAGCCCCCCTCATCGTGCAGCAGGACCGCACCGTGCTGTTGGAAACGCAGCACCCGGGCTACGAGATGGCGCGCGATCGACTCCAGCGCTTTGCCGAACTGGAGAAGTCGCCCGAGTACGTCCACTTCTACAAGATCACGGCAGTCAGCGTGTGGAATGCGGCGGCACTGGGCGAGACGCTCGCCTCGATCGTTGATTGGCTGATCTTGAACTCGCGCTTCCCGATCGCGCGACCGGTACTGGCGCAGTTGACCGAGTGGCACCGGCGCTACGGCCTGCTGCAACTCGAATCGGCCAAGGATGGCAGCGGCGAGCTCGTATTGACGTGCGCCGAGGCGGACTTGCTTGCCGAACTTGCGGCCGACGACCAACTGCAGAAGCTGGTTGCACACCATCGCGATGGCACCCTGCGGGTACAGCAAGCAGACCGGGGGGCGGTCAAGCAGATGCTTGTGCGCTTGGGCTATCCAGTCGACGACCGCGCGGGCTACGTGAGCGGCGACGCGTTGTCGTTCGCGCTGCGCAGCGAAACCCAACAGGGCCACGCCTTCGCCTTGCGGGGCTACCAACAGGCGGCCGCGGCGGCGTTCCATCGCGGCGGCTCGGATCTCGGTGGCTGCGGCGTGGTGGTGCTGCCGTGCGGTGGTGGCAAGACCGTGGTGGGTATCGGCGTGATGCAGTTGCTTCAGACCAACACCCTGGTGTTGACGACCAATACCGTGGCCGTGCGCCAGTGGGTGCGCGAGATCCTGGACAAGACCGACCTGCGTGAAGACCAGGTTGGCGAGTACACCGGCGAGCAGAAGGCGATCCGACCCGTGACTGTCGCGACCTACCAGATCCTGACGCACCGCAAGGACAAGCTTGCAGCCTTCACTCATCTCGATGTGTTCGACAAGGGCGGCTTCGGTTTGATCGTCTACGACGAAGTGCATCTGCTACCGGCACCGGTGTTTCGCGCGACTGCAGGCATTCAAGCGCGGCGGCGACTTGGCCTGACCGCGACTCTGGTTCGCGAAGATGGCCGCCAAGACGAGGTGTTCTCGTTGATCGGGCCCAAACGCTACGAGGTGCCGTGGAAGCAGCTCGAGCGCGCGGGCTTCTTGGCCACGGCTCAGTGCTTCGAAGTACGGGTCCCGTTGGGCCCGGAGCGCGCCCAGCGCCACGCACGATCCGGCGCACGCCAGCAGTTCCGCATCGCCAGCGAGAACGAGCGGAAGCTCGATGTGGTGGGGGCGCTGCTACACAAGCACGCCAACGATCGAGTGCTCGTGATCGGCCAGTTCCTTCAGCAGCTGCAACAACTCGCCACGGTGTTCCAGTTGCCGTTGATCACCGGCCAGACTCCGAATGTCGAGCGTGAGCGGCTCTACGCCGGCTTTCGCTCCGGTTCGATCCAGAGGCTCGTCGTCAGCAAAGTTGGCAACTTCGCGGTGGACTTGCCCGATGCGAACGTCGCCATCGAGGTCTCCGGCACGTTTGGAAGCCGCCAAGAAGAGGCCCAGCGTCTGGGCCGCATCCTGCGTCCTAAAGAGGACGGCGGCACGGCGTGCTTCTACGCGCTGGTGAGTCCTGCGACACGGGAACAGGAGTTCGCGCAGAAGCGGCAGCTGTTCTTGACCGAACAGGGCTACGCCTACGCGATCGTCGAGGCCGCTACCTTCCTGCCAGCGGGCGCTACAGCGGGCGGGGTCGGCGCGGCGACCGGAATGGCCAAGGCCAACGAGGATCCCAAGCGATGAAGTCGCTCGACCTGCGAACCTTGCTGCACGACGCCGCCGCCGATGTGTTGCGGGAAACCGTGATTGCTTGGCTCGGTCCTGACGCTGCAAGCGCGCCGGCCGGTGGCAAGTCGCCGTCGCGAGCCGCGCTCGTTGGCTCGCTGTCAGCGGCGATGGAGGACGAAGCCACCGTGCTGCGGCGTCTGCAGCAGTTGCCGCGGAAGCTGCAGGATTTGCTCGAGCCGTTTCTGCAGGCTCCAGGCTCGGTGATCTCCGTGCAGCAGTTGTTCTCGACGCAGGGGCAAGCGTTCAAGAGTCGATTCGATCTCGAAGCGTGCCTAGCGGCGCTGCAGCGCGAGGGCATGCTGTTCCCGGCCAACGACAAACGTTGGACCGACTATCAGGCTCAGGGCTACGCGGTACCCGCCGAACTCGCTCGTTGCGTCATCGACCACCGGGCTCGCGCGCGCAGTGCGCTCAAGGACTTGATCACGCTCCAGGGATTCTTGGATGCGCGGCACTTCCGCGCGCGCAACCAGAAGGCGACCAAGGCCGGCAAGAACGGCAAGCCGGTCGAAGGCGCCGACGAGAAGGCCGCGGACCATGCCCGCAAGATCTACAAGCTCTACGCGATGGGCTCGGCAATCGCATCGCGCCGCGGCAAGTTGCCGAAGGAAGTTGCAGCCGCCTTCGAGGTTTCGATGTTGAAGCATGGCGGCCTGTCGAGTTGGGAGGAACTCGCGGCCGAGTTTGACGACGGCGAGGTCCCCGATGCGGAGTTGTGTCGCAAGTGCCTCGAAGAGTCGATGCTCGGAACCGTTGCGCCGTTGCCGCTGCTGCGCCTTGGCATCCAGCCGATGGAGAACGCGTTCGTGCTGTTCCACGAGGTCGTGCTCGAAGAACTGTTGAAGCACGCGAACAAGCACGCAGTGGAAGTGCAGGAAGAGCTCTCGTGCGGTGCGAATCTGGCCAGCAACGTCGGACGGTTCCTGCGTGAACTGCACCAGAGCACCGTGCTGTTCACCGCCGAAGGCGACCTGTTCAAGGCGAGTCACAAGCGCATCGCTGGATCGCTGCTACCGATCGCCGGTGGGTTCCTCCAGCCCGAGGCGCAGCTCGAACTGGTCTACAAGTTCTGCCTGTTCCGGCGACTCATCGACCGCCGCGGCGAGCGCGCGCTGCGACCGACGCCACAAGGCATGGAGTTCGACCGTGCCCCGCTAGCGGACCAACAGAAGCTCTTGCTCCAGCATTTCATCGAGGATCGATCGCTGCCTGGAGAGTCCTTTCACCACGTGCGCATGCGGCGTGTGCTGTTGCGTCTGCTGCGTCGCGGCCAACCGATGGTGTGGCAGGAGATGACGTGCTTGCCGTTCCTCGCGCGCAACGCCTACCTCGCGCAACTCGATGGCGCTCAAGTGGAGGAGTTCTTCGCTGCGCGCTGCCAAGGGGCGGCCTATGCGCCGAGCGAGAACTTGCAGCAGATGGCCCGCAACCTCCTGCTGTGGGTGAAGCGCCGGCTCTATCCTCTGGGGCTGGTCGATATCGGCCTTCGTGATGGTCGGCCTGTCGCGTTGCGCTTGTCGCAACTCGGAGCGGATCTGCTCGAAGCCGAGTCGGCGGCCAAGGCCGGCGGCACGCGCAGCACGGTGCTGGTCAATCCGGACTTCGAGATCCTGATGTTCCCCGGTGATGACGTGCATGAGGCGGTTCACGCATTCGATCGGTTTGCCAAGCGGCAGAAGAGCGACCATGTGCACCAGTTCAAGCTGGACCAGGTCACACTGCGCGCGGGTCTGGCTGAAGGACTGACTCTCGAGGACATCGTGCGCGAACTGAACGACCGTGCGCGAGCGCCAATCCCGCAGAACGTGCTCTACAGTCTGGAGGAGTGGGCGCGGCACGGTTAGGGTCGCCGTCTCGCATCTACGATGTCGTCTATCGAACCAGGTCGGGCAATCGAGCCAACGCCGACGGCGGAAGCCTCGGCAGAATCTGGGGAGCGCAAGCCTCGGCGGGGTGCGATCGGCGCGGCGCCGGGCACCCTGCACGTCGATCCCTCGGCGTCGGTACCAGTCCTGTCGCTCACGTGGATCGCCGAAGGCGATGTGATTGAGGAACGGGGTGTCGCCATCGAGCGCGTCGCCGAACTTCGTGGGCGGAGTGGTCTGCTCTGGGTGTCGGTCGCCGGTCTGGGCGATCTGGCGTTGCTCAAGAAGGTTGCCCAGTTGTTCTCGCTGCACCGCTTGGCCCTCGAGGACGTCGTGCACACGCACCAGCGGCCAAAGCTCGAGGACTACCCGGAGCACCAGTTTCTCGTCCTTCGCGTACTCGATGAGGCGCACGCCGGTGCGACCGAGCAGTTGTGCCTGTTCCTGGGCGACGACTTCATCTTGACCTTCGAGGAGCATCGCGGCGACTCGTTCGATCCGGTTCGCCATCGCTTGCGCGACAAGACCTCCCGCCTGCGGCGCAACGGCATCGACTACTTGGCGTATGCCTTGGTGGATTCGATCGTCGACTCGTACTTCCCCGAGCTGGAAGCGTTTGGCGACCGCCTCGAGGCCGTCGAAGAGTTGATCATCGCGGGCAATACC
>CAMBXM010000044.1 GCA_945871815.1 Singulisphaera sp. GP187 | reverse complement strand
CACGCCCTGCGCGCACTCGACATTCCGCACGGCATGTGCCACGGCGACATCAAGCCGGCCAATCTGCTGGCGACCGCGACGACGACGCTGCTGCTCGACTTCGAACATGCTGGCCCAACGATGCAGGGCGCCTGCGCTGGCACCGCGGGGTTCGCCGGCCCCGAGGCGCTGGTCGCGGCGCCACTGACGCCTGCGTTCGATGTCTATGGCATCGGCGCCACTCTCCGCTGGCTGCTTTGTGGTCCGCTAGCGCAACCATCGGCGATCGAGATCCACGACCCCGAACTCCAACTGTTGATCGAATCGTGCCTGTCCCCCTCGCCGACGGCGCGTCCGTCAGCAGCGACCGTCGTGGAAGCGCTCACCGAGATCGGCCAGCGACTTCAACATGACCCGCTGGAGCCAGCGCGCGACGCGCTGCTGAGCGGCGACCTCGCGGTTTGCGAGCGCACGTTGGCGGCAGCCAGCTCGATGACGCTTGCGAGCGACCGTTTGCCGATCTCGAGGGCCCTGCGCCGGCGGCAACAACTGCTGGCGCGAAGACCCGAGGTCTTCGCCGCCAGCCCCACGATCGCCGCCACCACTCCAGAACAGTTCGCCGCTTCGCTGGCGATTGCCATGGCGACGGCGCGGCGATTTCCCCGCCACAGCGCCGTCATCGCCGCCCTTCACCGCGGCAAGCAGAAGGCGCTTCCTTGCATCGCCGAGGCACTACCGACCGTCTCCGAACTCGCTCGCAAGGAGCAGTTCGCGCGCGCTCATGAACTGCTGCAGACGCTGCACCGACTCGTCGACCTCTGCAGCGCGTTGCCAGGGCCACTGGGCCGCATCGATACCACGCCTGCGACCATGCCATCGCTGCTGCAGCGCTCGCCCCGCACCTGCCTGCAGCAGGAAGCCCAACGCCTGGTCGCGTCTGAGACCGAACATCGTCAGCTACTCGACACGCTGCACGCGGCTGAAGAAGCGCTCGCGCTCGACGATGCCGCCGCCGTCGTCGAGCGCATCGGTGCGAACTTCGGCGGCACGGCCGAAGCCGTCGCCCGGCATCGCGACCGACTGCATCGCCTTGCCTTCTACCTCGAGCGAGTGGCAGGGGCGCGTGCCAACATCGAGCGGCTGAAGGATCTGGTGCCCGACGAAGACCCGGTCGCACTGCTCGCGTTCGTCCATGCGTGCGCCGAGGCGGTAGCGCACACCGTCGCTGGTGAACGCAGCGGCGCACGCTCACTCGGCCTGCGCAGCCTGCACCTTGCACTCGGCAACCTCAACGAGGAGTTCCCGGCAATGCGCGGGCGCGTCGCGCCGGGACTCGACAGTCTCGATCGCATGCTGGGCAAAGTCACGGACGAGGCATGGCACCTCCTCACCGAAGCCAACGAGACGCTGCAGAAAGAGCCGGTTCCTGTTCGGCCGCTGCAGTTGCTGCTCGGACGCCTGGACACGTTTCGCGCCTTCGAGGCCATCATCGATCGCCCGCAGCGCTCGCGCAGCGCCTTGCTGGATCGCATCGAGTCGCTCCGCCTTCGCATCGAACAAGCGCAAGCAACGCGCGACCGCCTCGCGCGCGGTGCCGAACAAGCGCTCGCCAAGGGCCATTGGACTACGGGCCTGTTCGATATGGAACGCGCAGCGCAGCACATCGAGACCAGCGACGACTTGCACGACCGGCAGGCCGCGCACTTGAAGAAGCGCCTCGTCGAAGCGCGCCGCCGCAAGCAGGAGATCGAGGAGGCACAGAAGCGCAATCACGAATTGCAATCGCGCTATGCCGCGATGCAAGACGATCCGTCGAGCACGCCGCACGACCGCCAACAGGTCCTTCGCGAACAGCGCGACTGCCTGCAGTTTCTGGTGGTGCACACGCAAAAAGACCGCAGCGCGCTCCATGCACGCGACCTGCGCAACGTCGAACTGCGCCTCGTCCAAGAACAGTCGCAGCAGGCCGAAGCCGAACTCGACCAGACGCTCGACGTCGGCGCCAGCACTCGCATCGCCGAGCGAGCATTGCGCGACCTCGAAGAGTTCAGCAAGGGCTGGGGCCAGAGCGGCGAACTCCCAGGTCGCTTGAGCCGACTGCTCGACCACTGGCGCCGCCGCCACGCCGGTCTGGTCCGCGATTTCGGCCTGCGCACTCGCCAAGAATCGAGGCGCCGCCGCCGCTACCGCCTCGCCGGCGTCGCCATCGCCGCGATCGTCACCGTGGCCCTTGTCGCGCTCCAGCTCACCGATGACAGGCCGGTGATGGCCGACGCGCATCCGCTGGCGACGGCAACGCAGGCGGTGCCGAAAGTGGCTCGCGCCGCCGCCGAGCAGTTGCTTCGTGAGCTGCAGTCGATCGAACGGCAGTCCGACCTCGACGGGCTGGTAACCCTCGCTGAGATCGAACCCAAGATTGCGCATTGCCTCGGCACCGACAAAGGCGCGGCTTTGTTTGCCAAGCTGGTCTGGGAGCATGCGCTCGCGACGGCACAACAGCGCACCGCGGAGCAGTCGAAACCGGCCTTCGCCCGCGAGGCCGCGGCAGCACTGGAACGACTGCGCGAACAGGGCCTGCCGCAATAGGAACGGAACTGCAGCCACGGCGAAGGTGCTTCGCGCCGCCGTGGGCGTAGGATGCCGCGCCGCTCGACCCCGAGATGAAGCTCACCACCTGGAATGTGAACGGCATCCGTGCGCGCCTTGTGCACGTGATCGACTTCCTGCGCGAGCAGCGCCCCGACATCCTCTGCCTGCAAGAGACCAAGGTCGTCGACGACCAGTTCCCGCGCGAACCGCTGGAGGACGAGGGCTACAACCTCGAGGTGTTCGGTCAGAAGAGCTACAACGGGCTCGCCATTCTGTCGCGTCACCCGATCGAGGCCGTGGTGCAGAACCTGCCCGACGATCCTCCCGATGCCGAGCGTCGCGCGCTCGGCTGCATCGTCGGCGACCTCATGCTCCTCGATCTCTATGTGCCCAACGGACAAGAGGTCGGCAGCGACAAGTACCGCTACAAGCTCGATTGGCTGCGGCGGCTCCGTGCCTTCCTCGACGCCAAGTACTCCACCGGTGAGAAGCTCGCTCTGCTCGGCGACTTCAACATCACCACGGATGATCGCGACGTGCATGACCCCGACGCCTGGCGCGACAAGATCCTGTGCTCGGTCGAAGAGCGCACCGCACTGCGATCGGTGCTCGCGTTCGGACTCGAAGACCTGATGCGCAAGCATCACCAGGATGCCGGGATCTACACTTGGTGGGATTACCGCCAGGGGCAGAGCAAGAAGGACGAGGGGCTACGGATCGACTACATCTTCGGCACGCCGGCTCTGGCCGCAACCTGCATCGACGTCGTCGTGCACACCGACATGCGCGCGCGCAAGACGCCCAGCGACCACGCTCCCGTGACCGCGGTGTTCGCCGAATGACCCTCGAGCCATCGAGGCACGGCGCCGCCATCGAAGCCAACGGGCTCGGCCGCCACTTCGCCAACAAGTGGGCAGTGCGCGGCCTCGATCTCGCGATCGCGCCCGGGGAGATCTACGGTTTCCTCGGCCCGAACGGCGCTGGCAAGACCACGAGCATCCGCATGCTTGCAGGCATGCTGCGGCCGAGCGAGGGCACCGTTCGCATCGATGGGCGCGAGTACGGCAGCGACCCGGCTGCGTTGAAGCAGATCATCGGGCTCGTGCCCGATACACCGCCACTCTACGAATACCTCACGGGGCGGCAGTACATCGCCTTGGTCGCGAGCATGTGGCGCGTCGATCGCCAGACGCGTGACGAACGCTGCGACCGCCTCTTGCATCAGCTCTACCTGAATGACGGCGCCGAGGACCTCTGCCGCAGCTACTCGCACGGCACTCGCAAGAAGATCCACATCGCCGCGATCCTGACCACCGCGCCGCGCGTGCTGCTGCTCGACGAGCCGACGACCGGACTCGATCCGCGAAGTGCGCGCGCCCTCAAGGACTTGATGCTGGAAGAGTCGAAACGCGGCACGACGATCCTGTTCAGCACGCATGTCCTGGAAGCGGCGGAACAGATCTGCCACCGCGTCGGCATCCTCGATCGAGGGCAGCTGAAGGCTGAAGGCACGGTGGCCGAGCTACGCGCGCAACGGGGCGAGGACTCGCTGGAGGCGATCTTCCTGCGCCTCACCGACGGTGGCGGCGACGCTGCACGACCCGAGATGGAGAACGGCGATGGGTCTGCTGCGCGCTGACCTCCAGGCGTTGGCCAACGGCTTCCGCACCGACGGGCGCGCGGCGCTGATCGGCCGCTTCGCTCCGCCGGTCGTACTCGCAGCAATGCACTGGATGCTCGGCGCAATGCTGCTGCAGCACCGCCACATGCTGTCGCTGCTCGACAACGGCGGCGATCCACTGGCGTATCTGTTCGGCCACGCCCTGGCCCCAGGCCCCGTGGTCGCCGGCTGGATCGGCTTTGCGCTAGCGCAGCGGCAGTTGTTCGAGGCGCCCGAGCTGGTGCTCTGGCAGTCCGCCCCGATCCGCCGCGGACGGGCCGCGTTGCAAGTCCTCCTCAGAGCCGCCGCGACGGCGGTGCTGTGGGCGTCAGGGCTGTGCCTGCCGCTGCTCGTGCAGATGCTGCTCGTCACCGACGCTTCCCCCGGAGCCTGGGTCGCCGTCGGCTTGGCGGTGCCGTCCGTCGTGCTGCCTCCTCTGTGCTTCGTGCTGGCCTTGCAGATCCTGTTGCTGAGTCTCGCGCGCGGAGCCTGGACACGGCTCGTGCTGTCGACAACCTCGGCGCTTGCAGCCTTTGGCTTCCCGGTGTTCCTGCTGGCCCAGGTGTTCTTCGGCGGCGCCAGCTCGGCCCAAGAGGTCGTGAACGCAGCCCAACGCAGTCGCGAGGCTGGGCGACTGACCGGGGCCACGGCGCGCTTGCTCGCAAATGCGGTTGATGGCACGGCCACGACTGCGCACTGGTTCTCGGTGCTGGCCCCCACCGCCTTGATGCTCGCTTTGATCCTCGCGGTGGCGCCATTGCACGCCGGCGCCGTTCAGAACCACGAACTCGCACGCGCGCAGCGGCCTCGGCGGCGTTCGCGCTGGCCTGCCGGTCCGATTGCAGTGCTGCGGCGCAAGGAGTTCGCGCAGATCCTGCAACAGCCAGGAGCGCTGGTGCACATGCTGCTCGTCGGCGCGATGGTCCACGTGTTCGCGGCGCAGGGGACCTTTGTCGGCGGCTTCCTCGCTGGTGACCAGATGCCGCCCGAACTCCGCCAGGTGGCGGCGATGACGACACTCTGGTTCCTCGCGGTCTTGATGCTGCTGTACACCCACATGGGCCGCTTCTCAGCCGCCGACGGTGCGCAGTGGCCGCTCTACTTGCAAGCGCCGCTGCAGACCACGACGCTGCTGTTCGCCAAGCTGCAGAGCATCGCCGTGTTGATGACCTGGCCGCTCCTGCTGTCCCTATGGGCCGGCGTGCAGTGGCTCGATGCCGGCATGGCGGCATGCGTCCCGTTCGTGCTCCTGGCCTGCGCTGGCAGCATGATCGCCTTGGCGACCGTCGCCACGGTCGGCACATGGCCCTGGCTCGTGCGCCCCGAGATCGACGGGCGACTGTCGCAGGGCTCCCGCGGCCTCGTCGGCTCCGTGGTCTTGGTGTTCTCGTTCTACTTCGCGGTCTCGCCGGCGTTCTTCGGCTGGATCTGGCTGCTCCAGCGCTTCCACCATCACCCTGTCCACGAGGTGCGCGCGGCGATGACCGAACTGTGGCCGCCCATCCTCCTCATCGCGTTTGGCCTCGGCGGTCTGCTGATGTCGCTGGCGGTGCCGATCAGCCGCCATCACTACGCCCGACTGCTCGCCCCCCGCTGAAACGCGTGGCGAAGTAGTATGCGCGGATGCTCCAATCGTCGCCTCCGAGGCTCTGGTGGCTCGCTGCGTTCGCTGCGGCGGTGGTCGCAACCGCAACCGCTCAGGGCGACCTCCGCGATGTCGTCACGCTGAAGACTGGCAAGACCGTGACCGGACGCGTGGTCGCGCCGTTCGCCCCGGGGCCGCTGCTCGTGGTCCAGGGCGGCAAGCGCGTGCGCATCGAACGCGCCGATGTTGCCGAAATGGACCTGTTGGCATCGCGCATCGCTGAGTTCTTGCGGCAGCGAAAGAAGCTCGCGGGCAAGTCGGCCGCGCAGGCAATTCTGATCGAGTGGGCTGACGCTCACGGCCTGCCAAACCTCGCGCAACTGCATGCGATGCACGTGTGCCTCGCCAGCGAGGACGAGCACGCGCACCACCGGCTCGGTCACCGCCAACGCGGTGGCCAGTGGCTGTGGCCCCACGGCGAGCGCTGGCTGTCGGCGGCCCAACTCGAACAGGCCTTGTCGCAGGACCCGATCACGTTGTCGGGCGAGCGCTTCCGCCTGCGCCTTGACGGCAACCTACGCGCCGGCGTGGCGGCGCTGTTTGACCTCGAACGACTCGGAGTCTTCTGGCGCGATGCCTTTGGGGAGGCCCTGCAACTCGACGAAGTGCTGCAGCCGATCGACGTGAACGTCACCTACGCCGTCGCTGACTTTGCCAAGTGGGGCTACCGTCCGCTGCCCTACTACGTACCGGCGCCGCACGGCGATGTTGCCCGGACCTTCTTTGCCAGTCCGGCACAGGCAAGACCACAACGGCTGTTCTTCGTCGGCACGCAGGCACTGCTTTACCGCACGCTGATCGGTCAGTCGAATGCGCGCGACGACCGCGACCGCACCTGTGCTTGGCTGGAGATCGGTCTGCCGATGTTCGCGGAACTGACGATGCAGGGCGACGCGGGCTTCGCTGAGCCCGGCGAGGTGCGAACCCAGGATTTGCACGCCGCGCAGACCATGACGCGCGAGTTGGACCTAGCGCGCTTGCTGCACCAACCGATGTACGGCGGCTACTACCTGCTCGACGATGCTCCGACGCAGACGTTGTGGAGCACCGCCGCGATGTTCACTCAGTTCTTGCTGCGAGAGGACAACCTGCCCGACACACGCGTCCGGTTCCTCGCCTACGTGCGATCCGCGCTCGGCGACAAGCGCGGCGACAGTTCGACGTTGTTCGACAAGGACATGGGCAAGCGCATCGAGGAGTTCGAGGCACCGTTCCGGGCGTGGCTACAGAAGGTCGCCGCCCGCTGAGTGGCTGTGATTCAGAGCTCGGCGCGCAAGACTTCGCCCGACCCGCGAACCTGCACGATCGCCTGCTGCGCCTCGTCGCCAAAGCGTTGCACGACATAGTCGCCCGGGCCGCGGTTCTGAAAGAGCGCCACGCCGTTGTCGTCGACCTCCGCCGTCGCCACCACCCGGCCGCCGCGACGGAGCACGAGCATCGAGCCTTCGACGTCGCGGCCGGCCACCTTGACTTCGATCGCCGATCCGCGCTCCGCACACACTGCAAGCCGATCCTCTGCGAGCACGTCGGCAGGCAAGCGCAGCGGCACGGCCTTCCAGGCGTAGCCTTGAGCGCGGACCAGCAGCGTCGCCGCCGCGCTCGATACGCCGCGAACTTCGAACTCACCGCGCTCGTCGCTGCGGGTTCGCGCCTGGTACTCCATGAAGTCGGACTCTTCGCCGAGGAAGACCTCAGCGGCGGCAATGGGTCGCCCTTGCTCATCGCGAACGACGCCTCGTAGCACGCAGCCTGGCTCCAGCAGCAGTTCGCCGAGATCGAGTTCTTGGCCAGCCGCCACCTCGACTTCCCGAGCGACGGGCGCATAGCCCTCGGCCCAGAAGACGACCGTCGACTTGCCTGCGGGATAGAGCGGATTGCGCAAATTGCCGCTGTCGAGATCGAGCCACCGCGACGAAGCGGCGGCATCGCCCGCGTCGCGAGCAACGCGCATCAGCACACCAGGGATCGCTCGGCGACCGGGCAACCCGAGCACGCGCGCAGTGACCGTGCTGTCGGGCATTGCCTCGATCGCGATGTTGACGCGGTCATCGCCGATCTTGACCGGCACGATCTTGCGCGCGCCGCGGTCCGATTGCCCGACCACGAGTTCGACCTCGCGATTGGGGGCTTCGAGTTCGAACACGCCGTTGCTGTCGCAGAGCACGGGGTTGACCTGCTCGCCACGGATCAGCACCACCGCGCCCTCGACCGGTTGCCCGTCGGTCCCGGTGACGATCCCGCGAATCGTGCGGCCTGCCGGCAGTTCGAGATCGACGACCACCGGGGTGCGAGCATCTGCCTTCGCGGCATCGCGGGCCTTGACCGAGGGAAACGTCGAGTAGCGAGCCGAAACGCGGTACTCACCGGGCAACAGATCAACAAGCTCGTAGGTGCCGTCGAGCCCGGTCACCGCGGTGACGGCAAGGCCATCAACGACGACGCCGACCTGCACACCTGGCATCGGCCGCCCACCGCGCTGCACGCGGCCGCGAATCCGACAGCCATCAGGCAACGAGATCGCGGCGGCCTCCAAGGTTTCGCCGCACAACGGCATCACGACTTCGACTTGGCTGCTGCCGTAGCCTTCGCGGGCGGCTCGCAACGTGACGGCGCCGGGGGCGAGTCCGGCGACGCGGAAGCGCCCTTTGTCGTCCGTCACCGCGAGCAAGGGCTCGGGTTCGCCGGCAGCGGAACGCGTCAACTGGTCCCCGAGCTTGCCGATGTTGCGATCGAGCAGTGCGTTGCCGGCGCGCGACAGGCGGTCGAGCAGCATCCCGGTTGCGGGCGCGGTGATGCGTGCGCCCGCGATCGGCAAACCGGCCGCATCGACGACGCGCGCCGTGACGATTGCCGGGCTCAGCACATCCAGCACCAAAGGAACGCCGGCCTCTTCTACCTTGATGGTCAAGACGCTCGAACCCGACGCGAAGGCGAAGCGCCCGCCGGCGACCGAAAGCGAGGCAGCGCCGGGAGTGACGGTTCGCGAAAACACGAACGAGCCGTCGGCTTGCACTTCCGTGGTCACCAGTTCATCGACCGCGCTGCGCAGCGTCAGCACCGCGCCCTGGAACAGTTCGCTGTCGGCCGCATCGAGGCGGCCGCGCACCTCGCCGCGCGGCAGCAGATCGAAGGTCTGCGGCGCGAAGCCGGAGCCGACAGCAACGGAGCGACCGACAGTCGCGTAGTCCGGGTGCCGCACTTCGAGGCGCAGAACGCCGCGCGCAAGCCCGGCCAGCCGGAAGGAACCATCGGCCAACGTGGTCGTCGTGGCTGGCTCGTTGCGACCCAGACGATGCACCGGCGGCAACGCCAGCACCAGAGCGCCGGCGACCGGCTCCTGCGTTGCCGACGACATAACGCGCCCCTCGAGCGCCAGCGCCGGGCGGGAGAAGCGCAGTTCGAGAGTGCGGACGAACGAGCCGACGACCACGTTGGCGAGCACCGCTGGCTGCCACCATTCATGCCGCGCTACCACACGCATGGTCCCCATCGCCACGTTGCGGAAGCGGAACCGGCCAGCACTGCTGGTGTCGGTCGCGCTCACGACTCGCTCGTCGACCAACGTCGACTCCAGCGACACCCGGACGTTCGGCATCGGTAGGCCGGCATCGTTGGTGACGATGCCCTCGACGTCGAAGCCGCGCTGCAGATGCAGCACCAGTTCGCGCAGCGATGCAGGAGCCTCCTGCACGTCACCGGCGAAGTCAGGGTGCTCGAAGCCGACCAGCAGGTGGGGTGCGCGCGGAGTGGCAAACGCAAACGCACCGTCGCCGCCAGTCTCCACCGACTCGATCGGCTCACGGCGCCACTCGGGCCATGCCGACTGCTGACGGAACAGAGTGACCGTGGTCCCAGCGGCAGGACGGCCGTCGGGCTGCAGCACGACGCCGAGCAGGCCGGTCTCGCTGCGATCTTTGGACAGTGGGGCCGGGGCGGGAGCAATGGCAGGTGCGAGCGGGGTCACCTGACCGCTGGCCGTCGGCTGAGCCGGCACCGGATCGTCGAACGGTGCGTTCGAGGCATCGTGCACGACCCACCACGTCACCGTGGCGATCGCAACGAGCACGAGCGCAGCCAGGAAGATCCCGAGTTTGCGGTCGATCATCGCAGCAGTTCCTCGAAGCGGGCGCCGAGGTCGTCGATGCCTTTGCGAGTGGCCTCGGGCGCATCCGCGCTCATCGCGCCACACGTGCGGACCACGATCTTGATTGCCTCGGCGCGATCGCGCGATCGTTGGACGAACTCCATCGCGTCATCGAGCCCCGCATCGAGGTTCCCTTCGCGCAGCGACAGCTCGAGGCGACAGCGCAAGGCGCCTGGGTCATCCGAGTCGGCGACGCGCCAAGTGCGAGCAAACTCAGCGGCGCGATCCGAGCGCGACGCCAGGGCAAGTCCCGCGGCGACCGGCACGATGCCGTCGAGATCCGCGTGGTCATCGACGAAGCGCAGGAAGCGCGGGATCAGGCGTCCGAGCAATTCCGGCGGCGGCGCAAGCTGCTGCACCACGGCCCAGGACGCGAGTTCGAGGGCCGGCGTCATCTGCTGACCAATGGCATCGAGCAACGGCGCGGACGAACGCGGTCGTTCGAGCAACTGGACGGCACCGAAGTAGCCTTGCAGCGCCGATTGCGGGTGCACCGAGAGCTGGACTCGCGCCCGTAGCTGTTCCGCCAATGGCGCGGTTGCTTGGGCCGAGCCGAGGCTGTTGGCGAACTGCAGCGCGAGCGCGTGTAGTTCGCGCGCGCACCCGGTCGGGGCGCCGTTCCCAGCAGGGGCGTTCGGCTGTACGTCGGCGAGCCGGGCGCCGAGGTCGTGCACGCGCTCACGTTCGCCAAAGGACATCGGGAATGGCATCAGGTTGGCGTCGACCGCAACGCGGAGCGACGCCATCGCCAGGAGCAGACGTCCCACTACCGCACGACGGTCCGCACCCGCACTCTGCAACTCACGTTCGATCTCAGCCAACTCGGCGTCGACGTCGGCAGCCTCGCTGAGGCGCAAAACGACTGCGAGTGCGCGCGGAAAGACCGAGCTCGGCCGGAGAAACGAAGCGAGGTCGAGGTCGCGACGCGCATCGATCGGCCGCATCACGGAAGCCGTCAGGAAGGCGCAGGCGCGGCCGAGATAGAGCGAGTACAGGCGCAGGTCCACCGACAGGTCGGCGAACGTGCGCATGGAAACCTCGCTGCCGATCGCGGCGTCGTACAACGCCAGTGCTTCGAGCCCTTGCCCACGGGCAAGCAACTCGCTGGCAGCCGGCAGCGGGTCCGACTGGTAGCCGGCCAGCATGCGCTGCGGGATGATGTCGTCGGGCACTTCGGCAGCGAGGCGCGCGAGCATCGCCACCATGCCTTCGCTCGCCGCGACGACCGGTACCGGCTCGCCGCCGATGAGGCACTGCAACATCGGCGCTGGCCCCCACGGCGATCCCATTTCAGCGCGCACCTGATTGGCGACGTTGACGAGGTTGACCTGGTGCCGCGACAGCAAGCTCTGCCCTTTCTCTTCGCGCAAGACGCGCACGAGCAGCACCGTGACCAACAGCAGCACCGACGCTGCGATGATCGCGCCGGCCAACACCGGGTTCTTGCGCACGCGACGAAGCAGGCGCACCACCATGGGCAGCTTGCGAATGTGCACCGGCTCGCCGTCGGCGATGCGCGCGAGATCACGCGACAGCTCTTCACCGTCCTGGTAGCGATCGCCTGGCTCGCGGCTCAGCAACTTGTCGATGACGGCTTCGAGGTCCTTCGGCGGCTTTGGCAAGACGTCGCGCAGACGCCGTGGCGAGCCGTAGAGGATCTGCTGCAGCACGTTCTCGGTGGTCTTGCCCGATAGCGGCAGCTCGCCGCTGACGGCCTCGTACATCGTGACACCAAGCGAGTAGAGGTCGCTCGCCGGCGTCAAGTTGCCGCCCATCGCCTGCTCGGGTGAGCTGTAGTGCAGAGTCCCGAGAAACCCGCCGCTCTTCGACGTGAGCCGCATCGACCCCTGGTCCAGCGCCTTGGCGAGGCCAAAGTCCGTCAGCGCCAAGGTGCCATCCGTCGCGACCAGGATGTTGCCTGGCTTCACATCGCGATGCAGCAACCGACGGCGATGCGCGAGGCCGAGCGCGTCGGCGACGCCGGCAAAACGCCGAGCAGCCTCGCGCGGTTCGAGCGGCCGCTCGTTGCGGCGGCGGGCCGCGTTGATGTGCTTGTCGAGGCTGAGCCCGTCGACGCGTTCCATGGCGAAGAACAAGCGCCCTTGGGCCTCGCCATAGTCGTAGATCGGGACGATGTGGCGATGGTGCAGCGCGGCAGTCGCTCGAGCCTCGGCGCGAAAGCGCTGACGCATCGTCGGGTCCGACGACCACGCCGGCGCCAACACCTTCAACGCGACTTCGCGCTCGAGCTCTTCCTGATAGGCCAGGTAGACCGTGCCCATGCCACCGCGGCCGAGCAGACCGGTGATGCGGTAGTCGCCCAGGCGCTCGGGCATGTCCGAGGCCTCGCCAACGATGCCGGTGAGGAAGTCCAGCGCATTGAGCCGACTGAGCAGATCCTCGCCCTCGGGTGTCGTGGTCTGCTCCAGCTCTCGGCGCACATCCGAGCCAGTGCGGCCCGAGGCCAGCAGATCCGCCATGCGGCCGTCGACCATGCTGGAGTCGTTGTCAGGTAGCGGCGCTGCCTCGGGCTCGTGCGGGCCGTCCCCGGTCACAGCTTGAGCTCCTCGGCCAAACGCTTGAGGGCGCGGCTCAACAGCAGATTGACGGCATTCTCGGAACGGTCCATGCGGACGCCAACTTCCTTGGCCGGCAAGCCCTCGATCTTGGTCAGCAACACGACCTCGCGATAGTCCTCGGACAGTCGCTCGAGTGCCTGCCCCAGCAATTCGAGACGATCGCGACGGTCCGCCGCCGTAACCGGACCGGAGCGGCGATCGGCGATCGGCAAATCGGTGAGCACCTGCCGTTCTCGATTCGGATTGCGCGCCGCCACGCCAATCTGATCACGCAGGATGCGGGCGACTTTGCGCTTGGCCAGGGTCACGAGCCAGGCGCCGGCGTTCTGCGGCTCCGACAGCGTGTGCCATGAGTTGATCGCCTCGATCGCGACTTCCTGCATGACGTCTTCGGCGTCCATGCGCGTCCGGAGTTGCGGCCCCATGCGCAGGTAGATCACCGACAGCAATCGCTCGCGATGCTGTTCGAAGGCAACTTCTGGCGTCAGAGTCATGCAGCGCGGTTACGTGTGCGAACCTCGACACGCGAGGGAGGTTCGCATTCGACCGCATGCCGTGCACGATGACCAGAGCCGTGCCCCGGCTCTGCGTCGCGACCCGGGCAGGTTGACAATCAGCGGCAGGCGATCGTGACGCCGTTGGTCGACTCGGCGATGCGCCCATTGCGCGTGAAGCCGATCGTGACGATCTGGAAGTCGGCCGTGATCGGCAGCCGGGCCGGCATCGGAAACCGGAACATCACGGCATTGGTGCGATCGGCCTGGGCCACCACCGTGTTGCTGTGCTGGACGAGGAGTTGGCAGGTCGAGCCCGGCAGGGCGATGGGCGCCGCGGCTTGCTGGCCGAGCACCAGGATCGCAATGGCCCCTGGCGCCAGTCCCGAACCATCGAAGCGGATGCCCTGGGCCGTGGGCGTCGTGACCTGCTGGCCGGCGAGATTGCCGCCGCAAGGGCGACCAAAGAGTTGGAAGTTGCAGGTCTGGGCCCCCGCCACGGCGGTGAGCAACAGGGGGAAGGCGAACGCGAAGAGGGACTTCATGAGCAAACTCCTTGGCCGCGGAACCGCGGCAACCGAGAGGCGGAGGTTAGCACAGCACCCGGCCCCGGTATCATTTCGAACTCGCCCCGGGCAGCCGGCGGGCGGCAAACCGCACCAGCACCGCAGGTCCGTCGCGTCCTTCACTGGCGACCAGCAGGTCGCCGTCAGGCAGGAAGGCAAGCGCCTCCGGCTGCGGCAGCAACGCTTCGGCGAAGGTGTGCAGCCAGACCAGAGCGCCGCGGCGATCGACCGCCAACAGCACTCGATCCTGAGCCGACAGGATCCAGACATCGCCGGTCGAAGGGTTGACGGCAAGCTCGGTTATGCGCAGCGCAAGGTGCGCTCGCGGCGGCGGCGCCGTCGCCAAGGCAGCCACCTCGGGATCGTCGCTTGGGCCAGCCACTGGGACACCCTGGCTCGACTTGCTGGCCTTGGTCGGCGTCGTCAGTCCGCGCGCGACGGCTGCGGCCAAGATCGCTTCGACCGACAACTGCAGGGCCGGCTCGCTGACCAGTTGTGCCGTAGCAAGATCCCACGCGTACACGAACCGGCGGTCCTGCTCGGCCGCGCCTCCTTCTGGCTGCGCCTTACCGGCGACCAAAAGGCGCGTGCCGTCGCGATCGACACACAACGCCTCACAGTCGCGTTGCGGCAGCGCCAACACAAAGGCCTCCGCCGCTTGCAGCGAACCATCGACCTCGCGCATGCGCAGCAAGACGCCATCGCTGCGCACCGCGAACCAGGCGCCCGGAACACGCGCCAAGCCCTCGTAGTCACCGTCGGGGCCAAACCGCACCTTCGTCAGCAGGACGCCGTCGTTCAATCGCACTTCGAAGAACTGTCCCTTCTCGTCCTGAATGCAGGCTACGCGCTCGCCGTCGAGCGCGATCAAGCCGGAGATCTCACGCAACGACTTCGGCAACGGCAGCACCGACACCGGCGCCGCAAAGTCGAACGGCGCAACCGCGGCGGCGACAGTCGTCGAGCCTGCCGACGTCGCCTCTTGCGCCTTGCTGCACGACTGCAGCAGCAAGGCTGGCAGGCACAGAGCCAAGAACAAGACGCGGACCATGATCACAATCGAGGCGCCCGCCGCGTGGATGTCAAGGCGCGCCGCCAACGAGCGCGCGGCGCGATTAGTAGTCGACGTCGTTCTTGCTGACGATCAACACCACGTCGGACACGCCGTCGACGCGACTCAACGCACCGGTCATGGCCTCGGCGGAAGCGTCCTTCACCAGCGTGATGTCGTAGGTGAGACGCAGGCTGCGGCTATCGCCCGACGGCTCGATATGCAGCATGTTCGACCGCTTGGCGAACTCACTGATCTTGGTCAAGTAGGCGGCGCTGTCCTTGTTCTGGTCGAAGGTGAAGCGAAGGATGAACTCGCTCTTGTAGAGCGCGCCGAAATTGGTCGCGTACAGGCCGAGGGCGAGCGCCGCCATCGCGATCGTGCCGAGACCTGCCAGCTCCCAGAAGCCAAGGCCCGCGGCCATGCCCAGAGCGAGGGCAGCAAACACGAACGAGGTGTCACGGGTGTCCTTGACGACAGTGCGGAACCGGATGATCGACAGTGCTCCGACCAGCGTGAACGCGGTCGCGAGACTGTTGCGCACGGTCATCATCACCAGCGCCACGATCACGGTGATGAACACGATCGTCTGCGTGAAAGACTGCGAGTACGACAGTCCCTTGTGGGTCGATCGATAGACGAGTGCAAGCACCAGTCCAATCAGCATCGCGGTGACGGTCCGCGCGATGGCGGAGAACATGTCGAGACTCATCACGGTCTCGACGCTTTGCTGCGGCACGCCTTGCGGCAACTGGATTACGAGTGCGTTCAACATGATCGGGTCTCGGGTCGGAGTCAGACGTCAGCAGGTTGGAGACCAAGTGCGACGGTGCTTTCGCAGATCTTGGAGATCGAGCGGCGGCGCAGTTCGTAGGCCTGCAGGATGCGGTGGAACCACGCCGGCACATGGTGGCGGAACTTAACTTCCATCACCGTGTAGCCACGCATCACCAGACGCGTTCGCGCAGCAGGGTCGGGGAACATCGTGTCAGTCGCGCACGTGGACAAACTGCTGTCGAACGTGAGCCGAAAGTCGGGGTCGAACCTGCTTACGTACGGGCGACGCACGTAGTCGACGAGTGCGACCGGACGGATGCCGTGCCGGAACACACTGAACTCGAACTGGTCGCGGACAGCCCCAGGCTGGCCGTGCTTCACCAGCACCTTGGTCAGGTGTTCGCCATCGGCGCTCCGGTCGAAGTCACCGAGGATCGGCGTCCGGTGCTTGAACACGAGCTGATTGTGCCGGCCCTTGATCTCCAAGAACCACGGCGCCGGGGCATCCACCGCTCGGCTGTACGTGCGCACCCGAAACTTAGAACGCGTCAGCATGCCGTCGGTCTTGGCATGGAACGCCGACATCGCCGCGTCATCGAAGTACAGACTCCGGACGAAGTAGAGATGGTTCGGCTGCTTCTGCACGTGGGGGTCGAGCTGGACGAAGTGCTGCAGCTCGGCCTCGACTGCGGCACGCAGATCCTGGTCGAGCACGTACTTGAACTCGAACCGCAAGAAGTGGAGCTTCGTCGTGCCTTCACTGGTCACTGGACACCTCCACGAACATCGCTACGAACGGTGCCCCACTCCGAACTCGCGAGTGGCTCGAGCATCCCGAGTTCCAGAGGGAACGGCAGCGGCAGGCGCATTTTCGGGCCGGGACCACCGTCGCAGTCGACGAGGCGCGCGGTGTTGCGCATGCGAGTGCTCGAGCCGTCGACGTACTCCTGGTCGTAGTCCGCGACGAGCTCGCCCTTCACCTGGCAATCGAGCAACTGGGCACGGGACCAGACGTCAGCGGTCGGCAGCGAACCGTTTTCGCCGACGAAAGACTTGGTGACCGTGATGTAGCCGCCTGAGTCATAGCGCCAGTTCTTCTTGTAGGCGTTCAGTGCTTTCTTGCAGCCACGGATATCGCAGTTGGCGAGCCACGCGATCGAGCCGTCCTTGGCTTCCATCCCTTTGCTGCAACCACGGAAACGATTGCGCAAGCCGATCAGTCGCGATCCCTCGCCGATCGAGATGCCCTTGTCGCCGTTGCCTTCGAAGGTGCAGTCGAGGACGAGTGCGCGCGTCGTCATCAAGTCCACCCCGTCGTTGCCGCTGCGCGGAAACGAACTGTTCTTGATGATCACTGTGCTGATGTCGCAATCGAGCGCGTCCGCCCGCGCCGCCGTCAACGTCACGCGGTCAAACACGACCTCGGAGTACATCACATGAATCATGTCGTCGTACTCGCGATTCTCCGAGAACGCGCAGTCCTCGATGCGGATGCCAGTGCAGTTGTGCACCGAGAACATCGAGCAGTACTCCTCGAGCGGGACCTTGTAGCCACTGCCGCCGCGAACCGTGCACCAGCGAAACACCGAGTCGGCGCACTGCGGCCCGTTGATCGCGATCGTGCCCCACGGAGCCTGTCCGCCCTCGGTCGGTTCGAATCGGATCGGCGCTTCCTTGGTGCCCTCCGCAATCACGCGGTTGCGAAACAGCAGCGATGCGCCCGGATCCAGCCGGAATGTCGTACCCGCCGCGATGCGCACGGGATCTACCACCTCGGTGACGCCCTTGATCGCAATCTCACCAGCAAGGGATCGAAAGGTCGTGTTCGGTGGCGTCGCTAGCTGGAAGAGCGTACCGACGGGCCGACGACTCAGTGTTGCCGTTCGTTGGAACGGGTCGCGGCCTTCGTCGCGCAGAGCCCACACCTCGCGGATGCGGCCGACATCGACGCCGTCGAGAACGAGGCGCAGCGAGGTCGCCACCACACGACGACGCGAGTTGCGCAGACTGTTGGCTCGACCGCGATACTCGAACTCGCGGGCCAACTCGGAGATCAATGCCACCGGAACGCGCAACGCGCCGGTCGACAGCGACGAATGCGACGTGAGATCCGTTGTTTGCTCGGCGCCGTCGCGCAGGAGCACCAACTTGACGCTCGTCGGCATCTGCGGGCCGTCGAAGTCGATCTCGACCGCATTCATCGGGCGCCGCGTCGCGACTTCGAGATCGATCGCGCCGCCGGCGGCCGCCGGGCACCAGCGGAGCGTCTCCGTCCCGTTCACATAGTTCGCTTCGACGGCGCGGAAGGCGCGGTGGATGAACGCCGTGAAGTCCGCCATCGCCGCGACGATCCGGTTGGCGTTCTGCGGCATGGCGTTGGGGTCCGCGCGCAGCGCCAGAAGGGCCTGTTCCAGTTCGCGTTCGGCTTCCGCCAAGAACGCATCGTCGTGACCGCCGGCGAAGAAGTGATGCAGGTGGCGATACCGCGCTCGCAGGAACTCCGCGTGCATGTGCAGCCACTCGTGCAGCTGGCTGCTGATGATCTCGAGGTCGACGCCCTGGTTGCCTTCTGGTCGCATCGACTCGTGCCAGCCGACGATGTCCCACACCACCGGTTCGAAGCGCAAGCGCCACGGGTCCCAGAACAGCCGCCAATTGTGCCGATGGTCGTTGTGCTGCGTCTGCGTCAAGACTTCCAGCGCCGAGAACCGCGCGAACCGATCGAGATCGACCAGTTGCGCCAGAGCCGCGAGGCTCGACTCATCGGGATTGCCTTGCAGGATCGCGTGCAGTCGCTCCAGCGGGGCACGACTTGCGAGTTCGTAGTGGTTGTTGGCCGCAACCTTGCTCCACACCCGTGGGTACTCGAACACACGGTTCGTCGTGCCCTCGATGTTGTCGAGCATGATCATCTCGCCCGAGTAGAGGTCGCCGGGCATGCGGTCGTGGCGACGCAGCGTGCCCTCTTCGAGCTGCTCCGTCAGTTCGTAGAGACCGTGGTACGTGCCGTTCACGAACACGCGGACCAGCTCGCACGTCGGCGTGATCAGGCCCAGGCGGTTGGCGAGGCGGTAGGAGAGATGGTTGTTCAGCTGCTCGTCGGTCTTGCCGACGACGAGGTTGAACTTGCGCATGCCCTCGACCAGCTGCCCCTTCTTGGTGGTGACGCGGAACGACTTCTTGAAGTAGCCCCAGTGCAGCACGGTGTCGCCGCGGTAGCGCAGACTGACGTCGTAGTCCGTGCCTTGAAAGCGGAGGCGGCCGCCTTGGTTGTGCTCGCCCGAGTACGGCAGGTCGGCGTCGAGCGTCTCGATCTCCTCGTCACCCAAGAACAACTCGACGGTCCGCAGTGTGCACCCGTCGTCGTCACGCGGGACCGTGCCGGAGAACTGCAGGCCGAGGCTGCGCAGCATGTGGGCGAACTCGAGTTTGCCCGTCTCCCGCAGGGTGAACTCGAACGGCGCGATATCGATGCGCAATCCGAACTGCGCGAACTGCTGACCGGTGCGCAGGCCCCAGTGCACGAACATCACCACCATCGGCAGCGTGAAGATCCATGACCAGTGCCAGCAGACGGCGAGCGAGTTGCGCAACGAACTCATCGGATCAGGCCCTCCACGTGCAGCACGCGAGCTCGCTCGGTGCCCGCTGGCCGTACGAACTGGAGCTGGGCATCGACACCCGTGGCGATGAGTTCGTGGTCCTTCCATTCCACGTCATGCAGCGCCGCGTCCTGCAGTGGCGCGGGGGACAGAACCACTCCACCCTCGTCGCGCAGTTCCATGCAGTCGAACCGCCAGGTCGCGAACTCGCCGGTGCCAAGATCGAGACGCAAGACAGTCCACTCTGCAGGCAGCGGCACATCGACGGCAAAGCTTGCGCCGCCATCTCGCTGCAGCGAGGCTGCGAGCGGGACACGGACCTTGTCCCCGGTCGAGAACCCGCCCGGAGCGGTTTCCCAGAACGCTTCGAGAACGAGTGACGCGAATCCGACTCGGCGCAGCTCGGCCAGGGTCTTTGCCGCCGCCCCATCGCCGTCGGCGAGCTGCGGCCCGCACTTCGTCAACGCGAGGCGCGCCAACCACTCCGGGGCGGTGTCCTTGAAGTCTGCCGTGAAGCGAAACTCACGCTCGCCGGCCGGCAGCGGTTGCTGCAGCTCGAACGTCACCATCGGGTCAGCGTTGCCGAGGAGCTCGAGCGTCGAGCCGACCTCGCGCAGATTCTGCGTCGCCCCGCGGCGCATCGGCAGTGGCTGGAACTCGGCATCGCCAGCTTCGCGCACCCACCACTTCGGGTCGGAAAGGCAGCAGCTGGCGAACGCCGGCGGCAGGATGCGCAGGCCCCGAATCGCGTCGCGCCCGAAGAAGTCGACCTGGAGCACAGAATCCGCGCGAACCCGAGGCTGGCACCCGGCGACTTTCAGGGGGTCGTACTCTTTGTCCCACCAGTAGATCGACCACCACTTCGGCTCGGGCCAGGACGCCGCGGTGACGACGAGCTTGCGAGCTTCGTCCAGGCGACCATCACTAGCCAGCGCATCGACCAACGGACTCAGGAGTTCCGCCTGCGCCGGCAGTCGCCAAGCGAAGCCGCTGCCGTAGACGGCCGGATCCCCGAGCAACAAGGTGTAGGCCTCGGCACGCGTCCCCGGATCCGAGAACAACTGCACCGCAAGATCGCGCGCGATCAGCACCGAATTGGGGTCGATCGCACGGAGGCGCCGAAGGCCGACGAGGGCACTGCGGCTGTCGCCTGCCTCACGATGCAACTCGACGAGGCGATTCTGTACCTTCACCGCCATCGGTCGGCGCCGATCGAGTTGGGCCGTCGGACCGACCCGCTCGGACAGCGCGACCAGCAGTGCGCGCTCGCGCCCAGAGTCCGCCGCGGCGCGCGCGGCCACCGCTTCTGCCCATGCCTCATCGAACGGCGCCGTGTGGCGCTCGCGGAGCCAAGCCTCGAAGGTGTCAACGGTCTTCGGCCACCACGCAAACACAACAGCAGTGCAGCCGCCGAGCAAGGAGCCCACCAGGAGCACCATGCGACCAGCGAAGGCCAACCGCTGCGGAAGCGTCCCCTGCTTCACGCCGCGTCCTCGCGACGGCAGTCGACGGTGCGGCGCGCGCCTGTCGACAAAGCGGCGGCAACGCCCGCGCAACGAGTGGCTGGATTGGCGACGATCATGAAGTTTCGATGCGGACCACCGTGCATCGGCGCCAACCGCCGCAGGACTTGAGTTCGCGCCCACCGTCGCGGCGCGAGCTTCGTAGACGACGACGGTCGATTGCAGGTGGCGGCCGGTTCGCGAGCGGTTCCGTCGCCGCCCGCGTAGCGACGTTGCGTTGTAGAACGAGCGGTCAAAGCTCACTTGGCAGGCGGCGGAGTTTGCCGTCGCGGCCAACGCACGCGAGGCGCGTCTCACCCGTTGCCGTCAACGCCCCGTCGGAGGCGCGCTCGACCCGGTACTCGAGCGTCACGGCCGCATTGGCGCGTTCCTTCACCCGGACGTGCACCAGCACTTCGTCGTCGTAATCGACAGGCTTGCGGTAACGGACGGCGAAGTCGACGACCTGCAGCAGGTTGCCCTCGTCCTCCATCTGCCGGTACGTCTTGCCGCGGTGCCGCAACCACTCCGTGCGGGCCTCTTCGAACCAAGCGACGTAACTGCCATGGTGCGCGATGCCCATGCGATCCGTCTCGCAGTAGCGAACGCGGATGCGATGTGGCGGAGTGTCGAAGGGGTCCTCGGACATGCGCCCATGATGCGCCTTCGCCTTGCATGGCGCGAGCGCGAGCCGGGTCAGAGGTCCGAACGCTGGATCGCGCCGTGGTCGCGAGCCAAGTGCTCTCGCAACCAGTCGCCGCCGAAGTCGCGCTCGAGGTCACGGTAGCAGGTGTGCACGTGGTTGGCGTTCGTCTGGGTGTTGTCGTACTCGATCACGAACGTCGAGCCCTGCACGCGGTAGTAGTGCCCCTCCCCGCGCTTGATTCCGCCAGCCCATGCGAAGGTGATCGCATCCAGGCCGCGGTCGCGCATGCGCGCGAGGTCGGCTTCGGCGAACTGTGGCTGCTCGCGGTGCACGTAGTGGCAGACGAGACGGAGCAACGCCTCTCGCTGCGGCGCAGTCATGGCAGCGTAGGCGAGCCCCCGCGATGGGCCCGCATCCGCGGCGGTCCGCTGCGGACCTAGGATGATATCGGGCGGCGCAACGGCCTCGACGATCGCAACCGCGCGCTGCTGTTCGTCGAGCATGGCAAGGAGCTCGCGCCCGAGGTCTTCCTCGGCAGCGAGTACGCGTTCGCCCTCCCGAGGGCCGGACGGGATCCGGTGCGGATTGGCGCCGAGGAACATCGGCGTGACGCCAGCCAAGCGACCACGATCGAACGCAACGTGCAACGACACGTGATGGCCCTGCAAACGAAACGCCCAAGCACTCGCGGGCAGAGGCACACCGAACACCTGGATCCAGTAGCGATTCGGGTCGCGGTGCGACGCGTTCTGGCCGTTCTCGGTCTCGATCGCGCGGAGCACGTCTTCGAGAGCGACGATCGCCAGCACGGTGTCGACGCCATCGTCGCGCAGCACGGTGCGCAGCAGGGCGATCGCGCGGTGCTTCTGCTCGGTGTCGAGGTCGCCGAACATCACGCCCGGATACTGCGCCGGAACGAAGCCCCAGACGGTTCGCGAGGGATCGTCGGTCGGGGCGCAGGCCGCCGTGCGCTGGTCACTGGTCAGCGACGACAGGAACGCCGCAGCTGCCTCGGCTGCCGGCGAGGCCTCGGACACGGGCGCGCTGTGGCATGCAGCGAAGAGGACGAGAAGAGACGCATGGACAAGTCGAGATTTCATCGTTTGCGAGATCCAGGAACCAGTCATCGCGGCCCCCACCGTTCGTCGCCTTCGCGGATGACGGCGCGCACCGATCGCAGAGCCGTGATGTCGCGCAGCGGGTCCGCCGTGAGCACGACGAGGCCACTCTGGCGAGCGCCGATGTGGCCGAGATCGGTCCGCCCGAGAACCGCTGCGGCGGTCGAGGTCGCCGCGCGCAGCGCTTGCTCCGGCGTCATGCCGTACTCGACCATCAACTCGAGTTCGCGCACGTTCTCCCCGTGGGCAAACACGCCGGCATCGCTGCCGCATGCGATCGTGACCCCAGCTGCGAGGGCTCGCTGAAACCCGGCCTTGGCTGCGTTCAGGCGCTCCACGATCGGGCCGCGGTGCCCGGCGTAGCGGACGATGGCTTCATTGGCTGCGAGGCACGGCACGAGCACGATGCCCTTTGCCTTCATCCTCGACAGCGTCGCTTCGCTCGCGCCGGCACCGTGCTCGATCGTGCGCACGGAGGCTTCGACCGCGTTGCGAATCCCCTCGTCGGTCGTCGCGTGCGCCGCGACTGGCAGTTTGCACTTCGCCGCTTCGTCACAAAGGGCCACGAGCTCGTCGCGCGAGAACGTCGGCGCGACCGCGCCCTTCGACCCGTGGCGATAGTCGGCGTACACCTTGATCCAGTCCGCCCCGAGCGCCGCCTGCGCGCGCACGGCGGCGCGGATCTCGTCGACGCCTTCGACCATCTGGGCACCCTTCTTGGTCGTCGGATCCTCCGGGTCCGGCCCGTAGCACCCCCGCCGCGCGATCGCCCGCGTCGACGCGAAGACCATCGGTCCGCGGACCAGGCCTTCGGCCAGGGCCTCCTTCAGCGCCACGTCCGCTGCACCCGCACCCTCGGTGCCGAGTTCGCGAACGGCGACGAAGCCGGCACGCAGCGTTTGCAGCGCGTGGGTGCCGGCGCGGATCGCGCGCAGCTCGTTCGACTCGGTGCGCACTTGCTCGTCCCACGTCACCTGGTCGTAGGGCCGCAGCAGCAGATGCGTGTGCAGGTCGATCAGACCCGGGATCATGTAGGCATCGCCGAAGTCGGTATCCACCGGCTCCCCTGGCTCCGCGGGCTTCACCGAGATGACGTGGTCGAGGATCGTGGTGACGACGACATCCTGCATCCACGAGGCGCCGTCTTTGGCCAGCACGTTCTTGCATCGCCAGGTCGATGGGCGCTGGGCCGAGAGCAGCGCGCCTGCGAACAGGACGGCGACGGCACACGCGCTTCGAACCACCATGCCCGCATCATGCAGCGGCATGCTCGCATTCGCAGCCAGTTCGTAGTGAAGTCCCAGGACTCGCATGGATTGGATCTACTCGTCGCAGGCCTGGATCGCGCTCCTCACCTTGACCGTGATGGAGATCGCGCTGGGCATCGACAACATCGTCTTCGTCTCGATCCTGACCGGCCGTCTGCCGCAGGAGCAACAGGCGAAAGCGCGCCGGATCGGCCTCGGGCTCGCGATGGGCATGCGCATCGCCCTTCTGTTCAGCATCACGCTGATCATGAAGCTGACGACGCCGCTGTTCTCGATCACAGGTCACGAGTTCGCCGGGCGCGACCTCATCCTGCTGATCGGCGGCTTGTTCCTCATGTGGAAGAGCGTCACCGAGATCCATCACAAGCTCGAGGGCGAAGAGGACGACGGCGTGGCGAACAAGCCGGTCACGTTCCGCTCGGTGCTCGTGCAGATCATGATCCTGGACCTCGTGTTCTCCCTCGACTCGGTCATCACCGCGGTCGGGATGGCTCAGGAACTCGCGGTCATGGTCATCGCCGTCGTCATCTCGGTGATGGTGATGATGATCTTCGTCACGCCGATCTGCGCGTTCGTCGAACGCCACCCCACGGTCAAGATGCTGGCGCTTACGTTCCTGTTGATGATCGGCTTCACGCTCGTCGGCGAGGCCTGGGGCATGCACATCCCCAAGGGCTACGTCAACTTCGCGATGGCGTTCTCGGTGTTCGTCGAGGCGCTGAACCTGCGGTTGCGCAAAGGCGGCAAACCGGTGCGATTGCGCGGCCCCGACATCACGCCGTAGTGGCTTCGTGCAACCGCGACGGCAAGACCGAAAGCAGTCGCAGGCAAATGCAGTAGGCCCACATTCGCCGACCCGATCGTGAGCCGTCATGCGAAGGGCCGGCAACTCGGCGATCGTCATCGCATCCATCGAGGTTGCGGTCCTGCCTCACGGCAGTGCAGAATCGTGGAAGGAACCTCCACGACCTTCATCCAAGGCCCCCATGCTCGCCCGCCCCTGGCTCTCGTTGCTGTTGTTGTTGCCCGCTTGCGCCAGCGCCGAACCGGCAGGGCCCAAAGGGGAGTTCGATCCGAAGATCGAGGAACAGGCTCTCGCGCGAAAGCAGGCCGCGGAGAGCGGCAAGGAGTTCGACAAGGTGCTCCTGCAAATCGATCAGGCGCTGGATAGCTATGTCCGCGCCGTCAGCAACGCCGGCATTGCGCGCTACGACACCGAACGCGACCAACTGGATCGCCTGCTGCGCCAATTGGTCAGCGGCCGCCCCGAGGGCATCAACACCACGAAACTCATCGCCCTCGCCAGTGACGGCACCGATGCCTACTTCCAGGGCATCGCGCTGGCGGCACTCGGCTTCGCGGATCGCAGCGACACCATGTCGGTGATTCTCCAGGGCGCGCAACTGACCGACCAGAACCTTGTCGACCGCGCCGTGCTCGGCCTCGCGATCCTGCGCGACCCAAGAACACCGCCTGGTGTCATCGCCCGAGTGGTCGAGGACCAGAAGCACAACGAACGTGGTCGGATCGGGGCCGCGTGGGCGCTGGTGCACCTTCAGGAGAACAGCCTTCGCAGCGACGAGATCATCCCGA
>CAMBXM010000043.1 GCA_945871815.1 Singulisphaera sp. GP187 | reverse complement strand
GCCGATGCGACGCGCGATCGCCGCCGCGGCGTCCGAGCGACTCGATCGAGCGCGGCCCGGTGACTTCAACCAGGCGATGATGGAACTCGGCGCCATGGTCTGCACACCGACCTCGCCGCGCTGCGAACAGTGCCCCGTCGCCATCGATTGCCAGGGTCACCGAGCCGGCATCGCAATGGCCCTGCCCGTTCGCAAGCCGGCAACGCCACCCTTGCTCGTTGCCGCGTGCGTCGCCGTCGTTCCGGCAGGCAGTGGCGTGCTGGCCCTGCGCGTGCCGGCAAATGAGCCCAATGCAGGCCAATGGGACCTGCCAGGGCCGGGGGTGCTGCAAAGCGTCGACGAAGCCGACTTCACCCAACTGACCGCCGCGCGCTGCGGCGCCAGGATCGAACTTGGCCTGCGCCTTGTCAGCGTCCGGCATTCGATCACCAACCACCGCATCACCGTCGGCGCCCATGCCGGCACGAACACCTCGCGAGCTCGAGGCAAACTGGAAGTGCTGCGGCCAGAGGACCCCGCCGTGCCGTGGACCACGGTTGCGCGCAAGGTCTTTGCCGCTCTACGCACCGCAACGGGCACGAGCGATGCGTGACGCGAGCCGGGCGGCTGGTATGGTGCGCGGAACCCGCAACAGAAGAGCAAGTCGATCATGGGCATGATGTCCGGCAAGAAAGTGGTGATCTTCGGCGTCGCCAACAAGCGTTCGATCGCCTGGGGTATCGCCCAGGCGCTGCTTCGCGAAGGCGCTACGCTGGCCCTGAACTATCAGAACGACCGCATGGAGGAGTCCGTGCGCAAGCTGTGCGCGGAGCTGCCCGGCGACACATTCCTCGCGCCCTGCGACGTCACCGTTCCCGGCGACATCGACAAGTTCTTCAGCAAGCTCGGCTCGGAGTTCGGTCCGCTCGACGGCCTCGTGCACTCGATCGCGTTCGCCAAGCGCGAAGAGCTCGGCGGCAACTTCGTCGACACCAGCTGGGACGGCTACCAGCTAGCGCAGCACGTGTCGGCGTGGTCGCTGATCGGTCTTGCGAAGGGCGCGATGCCGCTGATGGAAGGCCGCGACGGCAGCATCGTCTGCCTCAGCTACTACGGCGCCGAGAAGGTCGTGCAGAACTACAACGTGATGGGCGTCGCCAAGGCCGCGCTCGAGTCATCGATGCGCTACCTGGCAAACGACGTCGGTCCGCGCGGCGTCCGCGTCAACGCTATCTCGGCCGGCCCGATCAAGACGGTCTCGGCGATGGGCGTGGCGGACTTTGGCTCGCTGCTCGAGGGAATGGCCCAGAAGGCGCCGCTGCGCCGCAACATCGACCAGATGGACGTCGGCAACACCGCGACCTTCTTGCTCAGCGATCTCGCGCGCGGCATCACCGGTCAGACGATCTACGTCGATGCCGGCTACAGCATCCTGGGCGCCTGAGCGGGACGGATCCTGGGCGCCTGAGCGGGACGGATCTTGATCGCTGGCCCAGCGCGTGAGCAGCAGCCAACGCGATCCGCTCAGCGGAGGCTGGCGCGCAGCTTCTCGAGCTTGGTGCGCTCGGCGTCGCTCAGTCCGCCCTTCGCGGCGTCAACCGCGAGCGTTCGATCGAGCAACGTCGACTGGGTTGGCATCCGCGGCGCGCTGCGACAGATCTCGGCGTAGGCATCGCGTTGCCGAGTCGCGCACGACAACAAGTTCAGCAGACTAGGCAGGTGTTCCGCGTCGAGTTGCAGCGCTCCCTCGTAGGCCTCGACTGCCTGCTTGAGCTCACCCTGCAGTTCGCAGACTGCTGCCAGCTGGAAGGCCGCGGCTGCAGAGTTTGGAAACCGCTCCTTGATCAAAGTTGCCGCCGAGGCGGCGGCGACGAGCTGCGCCCGAGCCTTCTCTGCCTCGCCGTCGCTCTCGTACAACTCCGCTGCTCGAACGAGTGCAGCAACCACAGCCGCGCGAGTATCCTGGCTCTCGGGCTCCAACTCGGCACAACGGGCGAAGGCGCGACTCGCGGCCGCCGCGTCGTCGCCATTGCTTGCAATGCGCAGCAGGCAGGTGCCGAGGCGATAGTGCGCGAGTGAGTCCGACGGTCGACGACTTGCAAGTTCGCGCAGGTGCACCAACGCGCGTCGGTCCTCGCCGAGTTCGTGCGCCCATTCCGCAGTCGCTGCCAACAGGTCGAGGAACTCGGGAAGGTCCGTTGCCGCCGAGAGCTTCAGGCAGTCCTCGGCCGCGGTCGCCGCGGCGGACAAGTGGCCGATCTCAGCCAGAACCCGGCCGCGAACCAGGCCGACAACCGGATCGGCGGGTGCGAGGCGCAGCGCTGTGAGGCTCTCGCCGTCAGCCGCGCTCTGGATCGCCATCGGGGCCGGGCCCTGCTCGGGCGAAGATCGCAGCAGGGCAAGGGCGAAGACGCTGCGCGCACGCGCTCGGCGCGGGTCCCGTTCGAGCACGGATCGAGCTGTCTCGACAGCCTCGGAGTAGCTCTCCGCCGCAAGCAGCCGCAGGGCCTCGGTCTCGTCGGTGGCCACCGCGGCAGCATCGACGCCTGGGCCGGCGGCCGGCAACTCGCGCGCCGCCATTGCCTCAGGATCGGTGGACACGCCAGCGCAGCCGGCCGGTACTGCCAACGCGCACAACCAGGGGATGACCACCAAACGCATGCGTCCAATCATGAACTGGCCGTCGCGCACGGCAAGGCTACGCTTCCTCGCCCCATGGCTCGCATCGCCGCAGACGTCACTTGGCTGATCGGCAACACGCCGCTGGTCGAGCTCGCGAAGCTGTCGCCCCCTCACTGCAGGATCGTCGCCAAACTCGAGGCCTACAGTCCCAGTGGCAGCAACAAGGACCGCGCGGCGCTGGCCATGATCCAGCACGCCGAACGCTCGGGCTTTCTGCGGTCTGGAGGCACCATCGTCGAGAGCACCGTCGGAGACCTCGGGCTAGCCATCGCAATGGTCGGTCGCCGCCGCGGCTACCGCGTCGTCCTGACGATGCCACAGGGCGCGCCGGAACACCGCGCCAGCTTGCTGCGAGCTTTGGGCGCGGAGGTGGTGACGACGCCAAAGGAACTCGGCATGCGCGGCGCCATGGCGCAGGCCGATCTCTTTGCCAAGCAGACTCCAGGCTCCGTGTGTCTTCAGGCGTTCACCAACCGCACCAACGCACGAGTGCACGCCGAGACGACGGCGCGCGAAATCTGGAACGACACCGACGGCAAGGTCGCGATCGTCGTGGTGCCAGTAGGCACTGGTGGTACGGCCGCAGGTTGTGCCGCCTTTCTGCGTGAGCGCGGCGTTGCCGTGATCGGAGTCGAGCCCGAAGCCAGTCCGGTGCTGCAAGGTGGGCGCGCTGGTGTGCACGACATCCCTGGCATCGGCGCCGGCTTCATCCCCGACATCCTCGCGGTCGACCAACTCGACGAGGCCATCGGCGTGTCGTGCATCGAGGCGCAAAGGCACGTGCAATTGCTCGCCCATGAAGAGGCACTGCTCGCAGGACCGGCCAGCGGCGCCGTCCTGTGTGCTGCCATTCGCGTCGCCAAGCGGCCGGAGAACGCGGGCAAACTGATCGTCGCCTTGCTGCCAGACTCAGGGGACCGCAACTTTGACCATGCCTCGTATCGCCAGGGGACCTGAGTGAACAACCCGAGCACCAAGACCGAGATCGCTACCCTGCTCGCCAAAGTCGAGCAGGTGCGCGGCAGCCTGAACGCGACGGTTCTAGGCCAAGAACAACTGATCGGGGATCTGCTCGTGGCGATCCTCGCCGGCGGCCACGTGCTACTTGAAGGCCTTCCGGGTCTCGGCAAGACACTGCTTGTACGATCGCTCGGCCAGGGACTAGGTCTCGCGTTCACACGCATCCAGTTCACGCCGGATTTGATGCCGACGGATGTCACCGGTACGACGTTGGTCGACGAGGTTGGCGGCAAGCGAACCTTCCGGTTTCAGCCAGGTCCGATCTTCGGTGGGCTCGTGCTGGCGGACGAAATCAACCGCGCAACGCCGAAGACGCAGTCGTCCTTGCTGGAGGCAATGCAGGAGGGCTCGGTCACGATAGCTGGCGAAACGCACCGCCTTCCGCAGCCGTTCCACGTCATCGCGACCCAGAACCCGATCGAGCTTGAGGGCACCTACCCGCTGCCGGAGGCCCAGCTCGACCGCTTCTTGTTCAAGCTCGAAGTGCGCACGCCATCGGTCGAAGCGATGGTGCGGATCCTTGCCGGCACGACCAGCGTGGCGATCGCTGTGGCAAGTGCGCGGTTGGCCCAAGAAGACCTGCTGCGACTCCAGCACTGCGTTCGCGAAGTTCTGTGCGGCAATCACCTGTTGCAGTTCACCGCCGAGCTGATTGCGGCCACGCATCCCGACTCCGAGCAGGCCAGCGAAAAGACTCGACGGTTCGTCCGCTATGGCGCAAGTGCCCGAGCCGGTCAGGCGATCGTCCTGGGAGCGAAGGCTAGGGCTCTCCTTGCTGGTCGCGCAGCCGTGACCCGGGAAGATCTGGTCGCCGGTTTGCTGCCAGCGTTGCGGCATCGAGTGCTGCTTGGTTACGAGGCAGAAGCGGTCGGCACGCGCGTCGCCGACCTGCTCGAAGACTGGGTGCAGGCAGCGGACCGACGCGTTCGCTGAAGCGATTCGCAAGGTGCGCGGATCGAAGCAGACACGCGGTCAACCGCGTCTTCACGGTCGCTTCGTGCAGAAAATCTGACAGCGAGGGAAAGATTTGAGCTCTGGCACGTTCACAAGGGCTGCATGGGACGAGCGCCCTGGCCGCCCAGCTTCGAGACCCGCAGGGAGTTTCGGAGCGACACGAGAGGGCATGACGGTGGCTAGGGCCGACATGGTGGCCGGCGATCCTTGGGAGAGGATCGCCGGCCACCTACTTTTCTGCCGGGCTGTTTGCCAACACGCGTCCGCGGGATCGGGCGAACCACTTTGCGGCCGTATGTCCGCTGGCGCGCGGTGTGACCTTGTCCCAGAGTGGGCGCCATGGTTCCTGGTAGCGATGCAAACTCGGCCTTCCTGAACAGAGCCCAAGACCTACTCCGCGCCCTGCTTCTCGAGCTGGACGCGTTCGACCCCGATGAGCTCGAAGCGGAATCGAGCGAGGGCGTGGTTCGACTGACCTTCGCCGATGGGAGCAAGTGCATCCTCAACCGTCAGTCTGCCGCCAATCAGATGTGGCTCGCGGAAGGCGCGACTGCGTGGCACTTCGAGTTCGATCCGTCGGCGGAAGTTTGGGTCGACACCAAAGGCCGAGGCGAGTTGCGCCGCGTGCTTGCCGAAGTCGTGAGCCGACGTCTTGGCCGCAAGGTCGAGCTGCGCTGAGCCGGCGTCAACTCAGGCCGTATGCACGGCGACCGGTGTGGCCAGAGGGAAGTGCAGGACGAACGCAGCACCTCTGCCTGGTTCACTCAGAACTTCGATCCGACCCTGGCTCGCGCGGACGAATCGCTCCACCGCGGTCAATCCAAGACCTGTGCCTTGGCCTACGGGCTTGGTCGTGAAGTAGGGATCGAAGATCCGTTGCTGGACCTCGGGTGCAATGCCGCAGCCAGTGTCGACGACCTCAACGCGCGCAAAGCCATCAACCAGTTCGGTGACCACGCGCAACGTCCCACCATCGGCCATCGCGTGACGCGCGTTGATTGCGAGGTTCCACAACGCGTGCTCGAGGCCACGCGGATCGAGCTGGACTTGCAGGACGGCACTGCAGCGTAGGAACTCGACTGCGATCGAAGCCGGCATCACCCGCTGAGCTCGCTGGCAAAAGGCCGCCACCCATTCGTTGAGGTCGCCGCTCTCGATGACGCCGTCGTCTGGATGCGCGAGCGCCATCAGTTGGTCGAGCAACGGCCGTGACTGCTCCAGCGTCTCACCGACGAGGCGCAGTCGCTCACCCGGCTTCTCTTCGCCATCGAGCGTATTGAGCGTCACGTGCCCAATCATCACCTGGAACGCGTTGCGCAGTTGGTGGGTGACCAACCCAGCGAGATCCCCGACCGTTTCGACGCGGAGTGCGTGGCGGAGCAACTTCTCGCGATATCGAAGCGCGCGCGCGTGCTCAAGCTCCCTGCGTCGGTGCTGCTCGCCGGTTAGCAGGGCGGCGATCAGCACCTTGTGGACCAGCACGCCAGTCAGTGCCGAGCCGAGCGTCAGCGCAATGAGGCTCATCGAGTGCAGCCACAAGTCAGACTGGATCCCAGGCAACAGTGCCTGCTCTCGCTCGAGCGGCGCCAGTGACATCGCGATCGCCGCGACGAGTGCGAGGGAAAGACCAGGGACGATGCCGAGACAGCAACTCGCCAGCATTGCCAAAATCGGCTGCGCATACCAACCAGGGTAGAACGCGCCACGCAGCCACGACGCCAGTACGGACACACACAGCAGGGCCGCGAACAACAGTAGGCCGGCAAGCTGCAGGCGGCCGCGACGCATGCTCCACCACGCGTAGCCGTAAAGGGGCGCGGACAGTAGCGACGGCAGAGCTCCGCCCCACGGCGCGTGCGCACTCCACAGGGCCTCGCCCCACAACAACATGGCCGCGATGCCGTATGCGAGACTCGCCAGCCCGAGTCCAAGCGAGAGGCTGCTCACGAACGCGCCGAGCCGCGACACGAGCGGCAGGCCCGTGGCTTGGAGGAAATCGAGAAGCGACTCCTCGCTGACTCGTGGCGGCGACTGCACCGCGCACATACTACGAACGCTGTCGCACATTGCCATCGCGCGAGAACACCGCGACTCCGGCAGACATCACGGCGCGAGTTCGGGTTCCAACGGCGGCACCTCGATGGCGACACGGCCATGAAGGATCGGATGGTCGAATGCGAGCCGCCACGAGTGCAGCATGGGCCGCACAAACGCCTCGTCGCCCCGAGCGCGGTAGCCGTACTTGCGATCCCCAGCGATGGGGCAACCTAGCGCCTGCATGTGCACACGGATCTGGTTGCGACGGCCTGTGGCGAGACGACAGCAAACCAGGGTGAGTCGGCCTCGGCGATCCAAGGTCTCATAGTCCGTGATCGCCAACTGGCCGCCGTGCGAGACGACGCGCACCATGCCGTCCTGTTCGCGCAGCTGCGACTCGATGCGCCCCGCGGCGGGTGATGGCCGGCCAGAGACCAAAGCGAGGTATTCGCGTTGCACCGCGTGCTCCCGGAACAGCGGGTCCATGGCGTCCCGGCCAGCCTCCGTGAGTGCAATGACGAGTGCGCCCGTCGTGCCTTCGTCGAGCCGATGCACGGCATACACCCGTGCACCGAGCTGGTCGGCGAGCAGGTCGAGAACGGTCTTACCGCGCCGACCTGGGGCGTTGACGACCAGCACCGAAGCCGGCTTGTGGACGACCAGGAGGTGGTCGTCCTGGTGCAGGATCGGGATCGCCGCCATGCGGCTGGCGAGACTACCCGCGGAAGCCGCTCCCGCTACTGCAAGCGCAGCTTGAACTGCTGGATCTTGCGATAGAGGGTCGCGCGCCCGATGCCGAGCAACTGAGCAGCACGGCGAACATTGCCCCGAGTGGCGCGAAGCGCCCTCGACAACAGCCGCTGTTCTTCTTCTTCGAACGGCCGGATCGACTCCTCGTCGAGGCGCTCGTCCGCGGCCGGAGCCGTGGCGGTGCTGGTCGCCGTACCGGCGGATGCCGTTTGCGAGGTCGCGAGCGCTGGCAGCGTCAGGTGCCGTTCGTCGATCGGCGCGCCGCCGGCGACCAAGTAGGCGCGTCGGACCACGCTTTCCAACTGCGCCACGTTGCCGGGCCACGGCATGCCCTCGAGCATGGTGCGGCCCGCCGAGCTGAAGCCCGCGGGACGTTGGCCGGAAGACGCCGAGAGCTGGTGAACCAAAGCGTCGGCCAGGATAGCAATGTCCTCGGTCCGTTCGCGAAGCGCTGGAACCACGATCGGGTAGCTGTGAAGCCGATAGTAGAGATCCTCGCGGAACGTGCCCCGCGCAACCAGTTCTGGCAGGTGTGCACTCGACGTCGCGATGATCCGAGCTTGCGTGCTGTCAGCACCCGTACGCGATGCTCGTTCCTTGAGGAAACGGACGAGCGCCTGCTGGGCTGCGGCTGGCATCTGTTCGACATCTTCGATCAACAACGTCGAAGTCTGCGCCTCGACGAGCGCACGCTGAAGTGTCTCGGCATCGAGATTCGAACCTGAGTTCACGACGAGCGGCCGGTTGCCGCGGCGGCTCTTGCAGTGAACTACGCGCGCTGCCATCGACTTGCCCACGCCTGGAGCACCCTCGATCAACACGGTCGTGTCGCCATCAGCAGCCCGACTGAGAGTCGACTGCAGCCGCCGCATGAGCGGGCTGCGGCCAATCAGCGCGGAGCCATCTCGTACTCCGGAGACAATCGACTCCTGCTCACGCAAGGAGCGCAGCAACTGCTCGCGTTCGAGCAGAAGTTCTACCACCGCGAGTCCGGCCTCACCTGTCAGCGTGCTGGGAAGCTGAACCAGCGTGCCGATGTCGTTGGAAATCGCGCGACTGCCGAGCAAGGCAATGGAAACATGGAGGTCTGCGGCGATTCGCGCCACCTCCTCGGAGATCGCGGCTTCGACCAGGACTAGGTCAGGGCGGTCCTGAGCGAGCGCTGCACATCCGGTCTCCGGTGAGTCCGCGGACACGACCTCGTGCCCCGCTTGGCGCAACGTTTCGGCCAAGTCCTGACCCTTGACAGGGCTCATGACGACCAGCAGGCGCGCCACGCGCCGGGTGTTCGTGCCAGATCTCGCCTTCGACAGTTCCATAGTCATGTTTTCCCGCTCCTGGATCGGATCTCCCACGGGCCAACATGAAGCTCTGGGCAACGGCAGTTGCGCTCTTGTCCGCACAGCGGATCATCGACGCGATGGCACGGACTCTTGCGTGGCGTCTTTTCTCGTTCGCATTCGCATTACTGCCTTGGCTGAATCACCTTCACGCACAAGAAGCAGGTCCAGAAGCCGGCACGGAGACGATCAAGGCCTTCCACTTCGAGGGCACAACTCTCGGTGGCCGGCACCTCGACCAGGACGACTTCAAGGACTGCGCAGTGCTCGTCGATTTGTGGGGGACGTGGTGCGGACCGTGCCGACAGGCAGTGCCTTCACTCGTACAGCTACACCAGAAGTACAAGCACCGCGGACTTGAGATCGTGGCCTTCTGCTACAGCGCAGCGGGCGGCGCCGACAACACCGACAAGGTCCGCGCCTTCGCCGCCGAGAACCGCATCACCTACGATCTGTTGCCGGGAGACTCCGCTGTTCGAGATCAGGTCCCGGGCTTCAGTGGCTACCCGACGATGCTGCTGTTCGAGCGGGGCTGGAAGCACTCCGCGACTCACGTAGGGTGGGGCCCTGAAATGGCGGCCGAACTCGAAAAGTGGCTCGAGAAGACGCTCAGCGACGGCAAGTCTGGCGGGGAGAAGACCGCAGACGATGAGACCAAAGACGACACTGAGCCAGAGGCACCGGAAGAGGTGCCCGCCGGTCGCTTCTTCCTACCTGGCAAGGGTGATCGCGATGTCGAATTGGAGTTCGAGGATGCTCAAGGTCAACGAGGCAGCCTAGCAGACCTACGCGGCAAGCCGTTGCTGTTGGCGCTGACAACGACATGGGACCGCGAAAGTGAGCGCACCGCTCGTCTGCTGCAGGCACTGCACACTGAGTTTCCCCAAGTTGGCGTGGTTGCGTGGCACCTAGAAAAGCCCACTGATGCAGCCGCAAAGGTCGCGGCAGTGCACGCCTTCAAGCAGCGGTTGTCGCTGACCTACCGGGCTTTCACGACGGATCTCCAGAGCGCGCGACAGAAGGTGCACAAGTTCGCGGCCTTCCCCACCCTCTTGCTGATCGATGCGAACGGCGTGCTGGTCGAGCGCGAAGGTGGCATCTCTGACGAAATCGAGCAGCGCATTCGCACTCGACTGACAGAGCTCACGAAGCCACAGTGACTGTCATCGATCTCAGAACCTGCACAGCAGTGCTGATCAGGAGTCGGCGAGGCGTCGGGCGAGTTCGTCGAAGTCGACCGACTGGAGGTCAAGATACTGAATCGGGGTCATCTTCTTGAACTTGCGATACTCGTCGATGCTACTGAGCTCGACATAGTCCCTGGCCGTCATCTTGTTGGCCTCCAATTCGCGTGGCGCAAGTTCCTTGGTGCTGTTGGTCTTCTCCAACGTCTGCTTGGCGCGATGGCAGATCGCCAGCGTGTTCTCGAGATTGGATCTGATCTTCAACAGGCGCTCCTCGTTGGCACCAGGAAGTCCCATGCTCTTCGAGATCTTGCCGATGGCCACCTCCAAGACGGCGATCAAGCAGTTGAGCTTGGTCGTCAGGCGAGCGCGGTACTCGCTCGAGGAGAGCATGTCGGGACGGCCGTTGTGATCGTTGTTGCTGGTTTCCATCAGTTAAGCTCGTAGGTGACGAGAACTGAGGAGCACGGCACATGCCAAGCTCGGCATGACGCGCAAAGAACCGGAAGCGCCGTTGCCACTGGCGGAACATCTCGAAGCCCCAACTCGACACCTAGACGACCGTCGCAGCAGCGAGTCGCTTCCGTCCGATTTCTACGACGGAGTCCTAGGATTGGGACTCCTTGGCCCGTGCTAGTGACCCCGTGCTAGTGGGGTGACTGACGACCGAGACGGCGCCGCAGATCAGGGACCGGTCAGTTGCCGGTGACGGCTTGCTGGCAGAGGCGAAACGACACGTCCTTCAAGCGCTGAAGCGAACCACTGCCGACAACCCAGTAGATCGTGCCGGCCTCGTGGAAGACGTAGGCGCGCATCGCTCGATCGTCGTAGCTGGCAATCGCATGTGCCGCTGACGATGTGATCGTGGCGGTTGCGATGTGATCGAGGAACGGGTTGCCCCCACTGCGCGACTGCAGGATGAAGAACTCGTCGATGCCGTCTGAGTAGCCAAGGACCACCGTTTGATCGCCGTTGACCGGATCCTCGGTGACCTGGACGAACTGCTGGCGGTAATCGCTGACTGTGCCGCCAATCGCGGGCTGAAGCGGAACAAAGACACCAAGCCTCATATTCGCGCTCTGCAGGTCGCCAAAGCGTGAGACTGTCATCCTTGGGCGCCAACTCCAAGCGGGCTTCGTGGCGCCTCGTGAACTGACCTGGATCGCCGAACCCATCAAGGCGAAACTCGTAGTCTCCAGTTCACTGATCAGCCGGAGCTGAGAATCGTACTCGCCGGTGTAGAGCGCGACGCCAGTCACCACATCGAGGTCGAGCACCCAGATGCCTTTGTCGGTCCGCGTGGGAAACACAACGATCCGGCGCACTCCGCGACCAATGCGTGTGGCTTGGCCAAAATCAAAGATCTGGTAGTTCTGCTGCGCGAGAGCCGGGTCAGTGACGTGGAACCCACCGTGCATGTGCAACAAGCCAGCGTTGTTGCGGTAGACCTCACTCCACACCGCCTGAGCAGTCGCGCTCGGAGGGATAGAGCCAATCAAGTCGAGGAAGTCGAGCCTGAAGGCAGAGTCGCGAGTGCCGTCTCCCTGCAGCATCAGCTGTTCGCGCACTTGCACGATCTCACTATTGCTGCCCAAGAACCGGCGCACACGAGTCGCCTGATACGACGACTGAAAGGGCGCTTGCGCCAAGTGCTGGAACGTCACCGGAGCACCGTTCGCGAGGACACCGTTCGCGAGGACACTGCCACCGCCGCCGCCTCCGACGCCCTGAGCTGGCGCGAGCGCCACGACACAGAGCGAGGCTACCGCCAGCGCATGCGCGCGCAGCGATTGCAGGGTGCGGGAGAGACGGTTCATGAGCAAGGGGTCAGGCTAACGCGGAGGGAGTGCGCCTGACCAAAGAGGCAGGCATCCAACAAGAGGCAGGCATCCAACAAGAGCAGAGCGGAGCAACGCGGCGATCACCGCACGACCCCCAAACGGAGAGCCGCCGTCGGGTGCATGGCCGACGGCAGTTCAGAGACAGGCACGAAGACGATCTGGAGATCGGTGGTTGTTCCCTCAGAACGTCCGATGCGCCAACCAAATACGGCCAACAACGCCACAGATGCGGCGACGGCTGCCAACATTCCGACCGATGCCGTTCGCCGCTGGGGTTGGGAAACCGCGCGTGCCCGAGCTTGGCGCCAGAGCCAAGCAGGGTTTGCTCGAACCGGCTCGGCGAGTCGGGCGGCCAGTCTGTCCTCCGCCACCTGAAGCGGCCACGGCAACTGCTCGACAGGTGCCACGACCCGCAGGGCGTCGGTGAGCTGCACACCGACCGGCGTTCGCTCGAAGGTGTCGATAGCACGTTCGTGGATCGAGGCCAGGAAGGCCGGGCTCGAGAGCTCTACAGGTACGGTGGGAGGCCCGCCCAAGTGGTCGCCCAAAGCAGCAGCCAGCTTGACTCGGCGAGCACAACTTGGGCACACCACAGCATGAGCCGACATCGCACCCTGCTGCCGCAGAGCGTCTACATGCGCAGCCAACTCGCGCGCAAAAGCCCGACAGGCAGCGGACATCGAGGATTCGTTCATGCTCCACCTCCGTAAGACCGCCCTGCGGCAACCACGTTTTCTAGGTGCGGGAAGCGCTCGCGGAGGACGCGCTCCAGCGCCAAGTGCGCCCGTGCGAGTCGACTCTTGACGGTGCCAAGAGAGAGCACAAGAGTCGCAGCAAGCTCCTCGTAGGACATGTCTTCCAGGTATCTGAGCGCCAGGATCACCCGCAGCTTGGGGCTCAGCATGCCGATCGCTTGCTCAATCTGACCGCCAAATTCTCGCGCCTCTGCCGCGGCTGCGGGTGTCGGGCCAGGCTCCGCCGCTGCTTCAGACGCGAAGTCAAACTGCTCAGCGTGCTGCCAGCCACGGGAACGGGCACGGCGACGTTGGTCGATGCTGCAGTTGACCACGAGCCGAAACAACCAAGTGCTGAACAGGGACCCGGCGCGGAAGCCATCGATCTTCCTGAAGACCAGCGAGAAGCTCTCCTGGACCACGTCCATCGCATCAACCGAGCTGCACGTGATGCGATACGCGATCGCGTATACACGCTCGCGGTAGCGCAGGAAGAGTTGTTCAAACGCGACTTCGAAGCCCTCGTGGTTGGGGTTGCGACAGGCGTCAACCAAGTCGGCATCAGGATCCGGCACGAGCTTCACAGGATTGAGACGTTTGGAGCACGGATTTGGGTTCCCCTTGCCTGGGAACGCCGAGAAAAGTCGGTCCGCCAGACGCAGCTCCATACGACGCAGCCATGTCAGCGCCAGCCGAGTGCGACCAACCCCGACGGAGCTACTTCAGCCGCCAGTGATCGACCCGACACCGCCGGGGAGGACTAGGACGGTCCCGACACTGGCGGCGCACTCGACGCCACAGATGAGGTCGTTGCAGTCCTGGCATTCGGCGCCTGAGACCACAAAGGCCGAACCACCCGAGCCACCCCCGACCGACTGCAGTTGCAGCACACAGACACGGTTGTTGGGAACAGTGCCGGTAGAAACACTCGCCACTGACTGAATCGCGAACAAGCCGGCGGCAAACGGGACCACAGAGCAGGTCGTGCCGTTGTGATCCAACAATGGGACCGACGTGTGCAGGGAACGCGTACCGATTCTGGCTACCGCACTGATCGCACAAGGCAAGACCGCCTGCAGCACAGTCACCGACACCAACGACACCGACAAGTGCACCCAGAGGCCTTCATTGGCCACAGCGCGCTGCTCCATCGCGATCGGCTGGAGCGACAACGTCGACAGCGGGATGCGCAAACCCGGCACACTACCGACCTCGGCATACGCCTCGAGATTGGTCAACAACTCGACGTCGCCCATGAAGCGGAACAAGAGGTGCATCACCGCTTCGCTACCACCGGCACTGTTGCGGGTGGTGACCACGAGGCGCATCTCATGATCGGAGGGCATCGGCAGGCTGCGGTAGCGCGGATTGCCTCGCTGAACCACCTCGACAAAGTCCAACGTTCCGTCGCCGTCCGAGTCCGGGGACAACGCGTTGGTCAAGCAGGCCCACTCCAACGAGTCCGGCAGGAAGTCGCCATCCGAGTCCAGAGCGATTGCTGGCCGATCGGCGTGCAACACCTGTCCTTGTGATGCTCCGCTCACCTGCCAGCCAGCAACTGCCAGCAGGACCGCAATCACTACAGAAGCAATCGGGCGCAGGGTCATGAGCGGGGGTTCCTGGAGCTAGCCACCTAACCGGTGGAGGTTTCGGCGGGCTCCAAACGAGCCGGTGGATTTCAACCGCCAAGCGCGACGAATGCAACGCCCCACAAGGACCCAAGATCACAGGGGCAGGGCGAACCGGCCGATTCTGCGGTTGTGTCGCACGCGGGGCCCCGGTAAAGACCGAACCCTGCTGGCGCCCGTAGCTCAGCTGGATAGAGCGTCGGCCTCCGGAGCCGAAGGTCAAAGGTTCGAATCCTTTCGGGCGTACCATCCGCCCCACCGTGAGCGACCTCAACTTCCGGCTGGACCTGCGAGCCCCCGAACGGCGCCGCATCGTCGTCTCTCTAGAACTCGACGTGGCCTGCCTGGAGCTGCAGTCAGACGCTTCGGTCGACGGCATCGATTTTTTCCTGCCGACCTGGACGCCAGGGAGCTACCTGATTCGCGAGTATGCAAGACACCTCGGGCCGGTGGGCGCCACCGATGCCGAAAGCGGCCACGAGCTTGCCGTCGCAAAAACGACGAAGAACCGCTACCGCGTCCGCCGCACGCGCGAGCTGCGTCGACTCCGACTCGACTACTGGGTCTACGCGCACGAGTTGACCGTTCGAACGGCGGACGTCACCGCGGAGCACGCCTATTGGAATCACGCCTGCGTGCTGTTGTGGCCTCTCGGGCACAAGCACTTGACGGCCAACGTGCAGGTAGAACTGCCGACGCATTGGAAGCTCGCGGGAGGGGTGCCAACAACCACTCTTCGCGATGGCGTCGTCAGCTACGAACTACCAGACCTCGATAGTGCGATCGACGCACCGATCCTGGCCGGAACGTTTACCACCCTGGAGGTGGATGCTCGCGGCATCCGCCATGTTCTCGCGATCGACGGGGTCGACGGCGCGCGCATCGACCCGAAGTTCACGACTGACGTGCGCACCGTCATCGAACGCGCTGCCGATGTCTTCGACGGCACGCTGCCATACTCACACTACACCTTCCTGTGCCTGTTCGCGGACAGCGGCTACGGCGGATTGGAGCACGCCAACTCCACCACCCTGCTGACTCCGCGCACATCTCTAGGCGGAGGCAAAGGCTACCAGGAGTTCCTCGGCCTGCTGGCGCACGAGCTCTTTCACGCCTGGAACGTGAAGCGCATGCGCCCCGTCGAACTGTGGAACTACGACTACGAGGTCGAGAACCTCACGCCGATGCTCTGGCTCGCCGAAGGTTGGACGGCGTACTACGACGACCTCATCTGCCGCCGCGCTCATTTGTTGTCGGTCGAGGAGTACCTCGCAGTCGTCGCGAAAAACATGACGGCGCTGTGGGCTGGCATGGGCCGATTCCGCCAGTCGCTCGCGGAGTCGAGCTTTGATGCGTGGATCCGCTACTACCGCCCCGATGAGAACACCCGCAACAGCACTCAGAACTACTACGGAAACGGCGCGCTGGCAGCGATGGTGCTCGACCTCACCATCCGGCGGGCAAGCAACGGTGCGCGCTGTCTCGATGACGCACTGCGCTCGCTCTACCGCGAGACATACTCCGCCAACCGGGGCTACCGAATCGACGACGTCGAACGTTGCTTGGCACAGGCTGCGGACTGCGATCTCTCGATGCTGCTGTCGTCGCTGACTCGCGGCCCACTGGATCCAGACTTCGCCAGCTTGCTCGCCGACTTCGGCGTGCGCGTTGAGCCCATTGACCGCGATCGACCATATCTGGGCTTTGGACTCGAGAGTGGCACGACGAAGGTCGCGAACGTGAGTGACGACTCGCCAGCCTTCGCGGGTGGCATCGCACCCGGCGACGAAATCCTCGCGTTGAACGAGCTCCGCGTGAGCAACGAGCGTTGGGCCGACTTGGTCCGCTCAGTTGCAATCGTGAACAAACCGCTACGGGTTCTCGTTGCGACGCGCGGGGTCGTGCGCGAGCGCGTGATCACGCCGATGGAGATGCCGAACCTCGGCGTGCGCCTAGCTCTCGAGCGCGACGTCACCGAGCACGTCGTGTCGCTGCGCACGAGCTGGCTAGGCACGGATGCCCCAGCGAAGTAGTCGACGAGCTGATCCCAGCTCGTCGTTACGGTCGCGGCGCTATTGCCGCATCACTGCGACGAGTGCTCAGGAAAGTCGCGCGTGGGTGCCGTCGCAGTACGGCGCGTTCTGGCTGAGTCCGCACGCACACCACACGACGGTCTTGGGCTCGTCGAACATGACCTTGATGGGCACAACATCCGAGCCGCGGTGCGTTCCATCGCAGTAGGGATACTGCGCGCTGCGTTCGCAGCGGCACCACGCGTGCTTCCCGGCCTCGCACCTCGCGACGAACGGGCCCTTTTGCTTGCGCCCGGGCGGAGGTGTGCCGCTTGGGCGATTGCCAATCGGATTGTCTTCGTCAGCAGACACGGCCTCACTCTCAGCGGAAGCGGCGGATCACGCCGCGCACGACGCCGCGAATCGTGACTCGACTGACGTAGATGGGCTCCATGCTCGAGTTCGCCGGCTGCAAGCGAATGAGCCCGTTGCGCTCGCGATAGAAGCGCTTGAGCGTTGCCTCTTCGTCCTCAAGGATCGCGACGACGATGTCGCCATCGTTCGCTGTCTCCCGACGCTCGACCACCACGAGGTCGCCATCGTCGATGTGGTCTTCGATCATCGATTTGCCGCGAACGCGCAGCAGGTAGATCGCATCGCCGGTCGGCACGAGTTCAGCGAGACTGATGTCCTCACGATCTTCGAGCGCCTCGATGGGACGACCCGCCGCAATGCGACCGAGCAACGGCAAGGTCGGGAGGTTTGCGATGGGCTCCTCTGCTGCGTCGGGGTCGTGAAGGATCGCAACGGCTCGGGCCTTGGCGCGGTCGCGATAGATTGCACCCTTGCGCGACAGTTGCTTGAGGTGCTCATGGATCGTGATCTTGCTCACGCCTAGAGCTGCCGCGGCCTCATCAAGAGTCGGTGCGATGCCCTTCTCGCGACGGAAGTCGCGGAAGTAGCGCAGCACACGGATCTGCTTCTCCGTCAGCATTAGCTTCATGTGGAGAACCCTCCCAGGTTCGGTTGTCGTTCGTCACCCAACTGGCTCATGCGAAGAGGGCCAGCACCAGGAAACCGAGCAGCATGATACAGCTACCAACCAGCTCAACCGTACGACCAAGTCGCTGGCGCGCAAATTGATGACCGGCAGGCAGGACTTCGGCGAGGTGCCCCGGCCGCTGAGTCCCCGGCCGAATGGCTGGCTGCAGCCTCATAACGGCAAGCATCTTGTGATCGCCTGCTGGCGGAGTAGCGACCTGCCGCTGTCCCTGCGAGCGCGTGGAGGACGCCGGCAGGGCAGTGGGACGGCTGATTGGACGGCGGGGGGAGCTGAGGTTGGCGGTGATCATCGATGGCTCCTGTTCGTGGCAGGTTCGTTCGTCTTTGGTTCGCCTACGTTAGCAACCTGTTCGGGTAACACAAGGCAAAACTTTTGACAGTTCTCCACAGAGTGCGACGGCTGCGGCGGGCCCCAACACCTCGTCCCAGCGGAAGTCGCATGCCTCCCGTCCCAGACTCGCGGCCACCACTCTTGCCTCGAGGCAGAGCAGCTTCAGAATGCCACATCATCCCTGGCTTGCCTCGGTGGCCCGCGGTCAGGGTCGTCGACAGGCATCTCCGGTCGTCCCGCTCTCCCGCCCCGTTGTCACGTCGGTCCCGGTCTGGGTCGGTCCCCCGGTCGGCGATGGAAGGTCTCCTGATGCTGGTCCAGTTGTCCCGTCCGCTCGTCTTCCTCGACTTCGAGACCACGGGCCTCGACACGCAGAACGACCGCATTGTCGAACTCGCGTTCGTCAAGTTGCACCCGGACGGCAGGCGCGAGCCATTGGTCCAGCGCATCAACCCCGGCATGGAAGTCAGCAAGGGCGCTTCGAAGGTCACCGGCATCCACACGTCCGACGCGTGTGGTCTGTTCTGGGGACCGCCGCTGAAGAAGGTCGGCGCCAAACTCGCTGAGTTCCTCGTCGGCAGTGACATCGCCGGCTTCAACCAGATCAGCTACGACGTGCCACTCTGGCTCGCCGAGTGCAAGCGCCACGGGATCGCCTTTGAGCTCGGCGATCGGAAGCAGGTCGATGTGCGCATTCTGTTCAACACCAAGGAGCCGACGTGGGATCGGTTTCTCATGGGCCCGCGCAATCTCTCAGCCGCCGTGCGCCACTACTGCGGCCGCGAACTCGTCAACGCACACTCCGCCGAGGCCGACTGCAACGCCACCGCCGATGTGCTGCTAGCGCAACTCGATCGCTATCCGGATCTACCGCGCGACGTCCCCGGCCTGCACGAGTTCTGCCAGCGCAACCGTCGCGAAGCCCGAGAAGAAGAAGCGGGCGACAAGAAGAGCGGCAACTCCTTCGCATGAGCGCTTGGCAACAGCGCGTTCGCTATCGCTTCGGCGATATCGACCACGCTGGGATTGCCTATTACCCAAAGCTCTTGCACCTCTTTCACTGTGCGTTCGAGGACTGGTGGAGCGACGCGCTTGGTCATCCGTACGCGCAGATCCTCGATGTCGACAAGATCGGCTTCCCAGCAGTGCATCTCGACGTCGACTTCTACACGCCGGTGATCTACGGCGATGAACCAGTGGTGCATCTCGGCGTGCTGCGCATCGGCACTTCGTCAGTTGAGTTTGCGTTCTGGCTCACACGCGGCACCGAACCACGGCCTCTTTGCCGCGCACGCATCACGACGGCGGCGGTTGACATGAACACGATGCAGAAGATCGCGGTGCCCGACCGATGGCGATCGAAGTTCGCGGCCTTCTCGATCCGCGAAGAGGATTTGCCACGGGGACGCTGACGACTTCCTGGCCGCATCCAAACTCAGCGCTTGGCCTTGAACTCCCGAGGGAAGTAGCTGCTGGGCGCGTGCGACTCGACACCGAACACCGTCGCGATGTTGCTCTCGTCGAGGACGCGCTCTGGCTCGCCGCTGGCGTGCACCAAGCCGTCGTGCAGCAGTACCGCGCGATGCGCTACTGGGGCCAACAAGTTCAGGTCGTGTGCCGCCACCAGAAGACCCCGCCCCTGGTCGGCGAGCAGCCGCAAGAGGTCGCACAGCAGCACCGCGTGTTCTAGATCGAGGTTGGTCGTCGGCTCGTCGAGCAGCAACAGCGGCGCCTCGGTCGCCAACGCGCGCGCGATGGCGATGCGGCGCAGTTCGCCACCGCTGAGCGTCGTCACCGGACGATCGCAGAAGGACAGGGCGTCGACCACCTCGAGCGAGCATGCGATCGCCCCGCGGTCCGCTGCGGACTCAGGTTGCATCGACCCGCGATGCGGATGCCGCGCCATCGCGACCAGTTCGCGACCAGTGAACTCAAACGGCGTCTCCGTTGCCTGCGGCACGAACGCGATGCGCCGCGCCCGCGCCCGCGGCTCCCAGGTCGCGAGTGCACGACCATCGAGTTGCACCTCGCCGACATCGGCTCGCTGCGCCCCGAGAAGAACACGCAGCAACGTGCTCTTGCCGGAACCGTTGCGTCCCGCGAGCAGCACGAGCTCGCCAGGCACGACCTCGACATCGACGCCGGCGAGCACCACGCGTGCACCGTGGCGCACTTCGATCCGTCGACCGCGCAAGGTCATCGCAGGGCCTCTCCCCGGCGATGACGTCGCAGCAAGAACAAGAAGTACGGCGTTCCTAGCATGCTGGTGACGACGCCAAGCCGCAGATTGGCGATGGGCACGTTGCGACACACGATGTCGGCAGCGAGCAAAACGACGGCGCCGGCAAGGGCCGAGGCCGGCAGCAAGAAGCGATGCGCCGGTCCGACCAGCAAGCGCGACAAGTGCGGCACAACGAGACCGAGAAACGCGATGCCGCCAGTGTTGGCTACCGTAGCAGCGGTCAGTCCGCACGCGAACCAAAGCAACCAGCGCCGTGCCTGTGCGACGTCGAGACCCAAACTGAAGGCGGTGTCGTCCTGCAAGGTCAGCAGATCGAGGTCGCGCGCGCGAAACACCAACGGCAACCCGAACCCGACGAACCCGATCAAGGTGATCAGCGCCTTCGTCCAACTCTGCGCGTCGAGACCGCCCATCAACCAGAACAGCACACTCGAACTCGCGGTGTAGTTGTCGACGGTAAACGTGACGACAAACGTAGTCAGTGCACCGATCAACGTGTTCATCGCAACGCCCGCGAGCAAGAGGCCTGCGACCGAGAACCTTGCGCCAGTCCCCGCGAAGGCGAAGACCAGTGCGGTAACTACCGTCGAACCGAACATCGCCGCGATGGGTGCCGCGAGCACGCTGGCGACCGCGAATCCAGACGCGATGGCGACCGCTCCACCGAACGCGGCGCCGGCGGCAGTGCCGACGACATCGGGCGAGGCCAGCGGATTGCGGAACGCGGCCTGCATCACGGTGCCAGCAAGCCCAAGAGATGCGCCACCAAACACCGCCACCAGCAATCGCGGCAACCTCAACTGCAGCACGATCTCGCGATCGAGCTCGTCGCCGTTCGCGCCACCGAACAGCGCTGCAACCATCCGCCACACTTCGGCAAAGCCCGGCCCGACTGGCACCCAGCAGAGGTGTACCACCACCACAAAGACGAGCACGGCTGACAAGGTGAGCAAGAACGCGCGCGGCATGATCCGCCTCGCGCTCGTCACGGGTTCCCCCACGCCCGCAATTGCTGCTGGACGATCGCAGCAATCTCGATCGCATGGTGCGACGTGTTGCTGAGCAATGACCCCGGCACGTGAACGATGCGGCCCTTCTGCACGCACGGCAGCAGCCGAAGCCCAGGATGCTGCTGTAGCCACTCCGCTCGCGCTTCGGCGCCGTCCTCATAGCTGAGAATCAACGCGTCAGGTCGCCACGCCAGCACGGTTTCGATGTCGAGCTTGCGATAGCCGCCGACACCGAACAGCGCCGGCAAGTGCGTTGCCCCCGCAATGCGCACCGCGTCATCGAGCAACGAGCGCGAGCCATAGGTGTCGAGCGCCCCGTTGAGGTTCATCACTCGCCAGGCAGCGAGCCCTTCACCCTGCGAGCGGATATCGCGCGCCCGGGCCGCGAGCCGCTCGCACATGGCCTCGGCCGCAGCATCGGCACCAACGACCCAGCCAAGAAGACGGATGTCCGTGGCTACGTCGGCAAAGCTCGCGATCGCACGTGTGCGCACCACAGGGATGCCGAAGCTGTGCAACAGCATGGGCGTCTCGGCGAGTGTGAACTCATCGACGATCACGAGGTCGGGGCGCGCGGCAATGAGCTGCTCCGGGGATGCCCCTAGCAGAAGCAGGTCCTTGGCGATCCCCGCAACTCTGCTGTAGCGCGGCTCAGCAGCGAGAACGTGGACGCCAGCGATGCGGTCCTTCGGCAGGAGCTCGAGCAGCACTTCGGCACTGAGCACGGAGGCCGCGACGATCCGGCGCGGGGCGCTGGCGATGGTCGCGGCGTTGATTGCGCGCGGGAACGGTGCGTCGATGCGCTCTGTCAGCTCAGCGGGAACCGTGTGCGTCCCGGCCTCTGCCCCCGGCGCGGTCGCCATTGCGATGCCGCACCCCAAGACGGCGAGCATCATGACGTGGCCTGGACGAAGGGGCATTCGCGCATCATGGCTGCGGGCACGTTGCGAGGAAATCGGCGAGAGCAGGCTTCGAGGTCGGAAACGGAGACGGGGACGGCTATTCGCCACAGCAGATCCTCGAGGTCCCGCCACCGGCAACGGTGGAAGACGAGCGCATCACGATCGGCAGGCTCGCGCAATGAGGGGCCGTCGGTGGCAAGCCGTCGATTCGGATCCATGCGCTACTCGTGGGTCGGTGCCGATGGCTGGATCCAGGTCCTGGACCTACCCTCCTGCCGGCTTTGGGCCCGGTCGACCTACACGGCAACTGGTCGCGCTGCGAATGCACCTCGCCTACTTCGCCGTCAACTGTGGGTTGCGCCATGGCGCTGCGTATCGCAGGCCACCTCTCGTTGCCTTACTCATGCCGATACTCCCACGCACCCTCGCCTCCTTCCTCTGTAGCGCCGCCGCGATCTCCCAGGGGAATGCCGGCTATGCCGACCTGAGCTTCCAGAACCCCACGGCTCAAGGCACGGCCACCTTGACTGCTACCGTCTACTACCCGGCCATGGCGCCGGGCCGCGATGCTCCTCTGCTACCGCGGGCTGGTGGTCATCCCGTCGTGGTCTTCTTGCACGGACTCAACGTTCTCGGCCGTGGCTACGGTGCCCTTGGTCAGCGGTTTGCCGAGCAGGGCTACGTGGTGGTACTCGGCAACACCGCTCTGAGCTCAGCGACCACCCAGATCAACGACGGCATCGCCATGTTTCCGGCACTGGTGCAGGCCAACGGTCAGGCAGGCCATCTGCTGCAAGGGGCCTTGGACATGGGCCGAGCGGCTGTCTCCGGCCACTCGATGGGCGGCTCGTCGACGTGCGGCGTCCTGGCGGCCAATCCGGGCTATCGCGCGGGCTTCTGTTTCTCGCCTGGAGTGGCGCCTGCTGCCGCCCAAGTACACGTACCCATGGGAATCTGCCACGGCACCGGCGACACGTTTCTCGACTGGCAGACCTTTGGCGTCGCGCTCTACCAAGGGCTGGTCAATGTGCCGGTACTGAAGTTCTTCTACGTGCTCGGCCAAGACTGCACGCACGGCAACGTCGCCGGCTACACCCAGAACAACCAGATCGACCTCGACGTGTTCGCCGCGTCGAGCCAAGTAGCACTCGGGTTCTTCGACCGCTTCCTTCTCGACGACGCGGCGGGCCTCGAATCTGTGATCGGTCCGACAGCACGCGCAGAAGCGCGGCTGTTCCAGTTGGACACCGCAATCTACTCGCCGCAACTCTGGGTCGTCGGCAATCCGCGACCGGGGCAAACCGTGACCTTCACCACCGCCGCCGCCCCTGGCCCCGCCGCCTTGTTTTGCGCGCTGGCTGAAGGCAACTGGCCCACGCCCTTTGGCACGGCGTTGCTCGACCTCACATCGCTGATCGAGGTTTCGACCGGCGTGGCCGGCATCGACCATCTCTGGCTGTCGCCGCTGACGATCCCCAACGACGCTGCGCTGGTCGGCCTGCAGCTTCCCTTCCAGGGCTTGGCTACCTCGGAGCTTGGCGCGTTTCAGGTGACCGGTATGGTGCGAGTGCAGGTCCTGCCCTGACGAAGACCATGCGGTGGATCGGGCCTTGGGCGCCGCCGCAGTCACCAAGCACCGCAAAAACCGCGACCGCGCGCTGCTAGGTCATCGTTCGCGACTTCACCATAATTGGGTAGCACCTCCGCTGTGGCAGCGGACCCGCGGTCCATGCTTGCCCGCACGACCGACTCTGCGGCCTCGGCCCCTACTCCAAGGCTCCACTCACCATGCGCTTCCGCTTTGCCGTGCCCCTGCTCATTCTGTTCGTCGCCGTTGCTTGGCTGAACTGGCCCAGCACTTCGGCACCAACGCATGGCCCTCTGATCACCGTCGAGCGCGGCTCCATCATCCGCCGTGCCATCGCTTCGGGGCAGGTCGATCCGGTCCAGGAAACCCAGGTCAACACCCAACTGACCGGGTTCGTACGCACGTTGCACACGCAGCTCGGCAAGAAGGTGTCGGCCGGTGAGCCTCTGGCCGAGGTGTGGCCGGCCTTGACCGAACAGGACCTACTGCGCGCCGAACGCGGCCTGCAGCAAGCGATCGAAGGGGAAGAGGCGGCGGCCGAGTTCCACGAGGGCCAACACCTGCTCGCGAGCATGACGCGGTTTCTGCAGGGCCAGAAGAACCTCGATCGCATGCAACAATCGGCGCAGCGCGGGCGGCGAATGGCCGAAGAGTCGCTGAAGTTGCTCCGCGAGGGCAAGGTCGAGATCGACGGTCGACTCGTCGACTTCGTGGTCCGCGCGCCGGTCGCCGGCCACGTGCTCCAGCTAGTACGGCAGGGCGATCCAATCACGCCGGCGAGCAGCTATGGCCTGGGCACTGTACTCGCGGTGATCGGAGACCTCGATCGTCCCGTGTTCCGCGGCACGGTCGACGAAATCGACGTTGGCCGGCTACGAACGGGAATGCCCGCAAGCGTGACGCTCGGTGCGTTGCCGGGCGTCGTGCTGACCGGAGCCGTCGTCGAAATCGGTCTCCGAGCACGACGTCAAGACAACGCGGCGTTGTTCGATGTGCGCATCCAACTCGAGCCCCGAGCCGACGTGATGCTCCGCGCCGGCTACAGTGCCGTTGCCGAAGTCGAGGTCGCCCGCGTCGATGAGGTGTTGGTGCTCCCCGAACGCTGCTTGGTGCATCGAGGCGGCGAGTCGTTCGTCACACTGCTGCAGGCCGATGGCAAGACTGAGGAGCGCGCCGTCAAACTCGGACTCGGCGACGGCCTGCGGATCGAGATCGTTGACGGCTTGCCGGCCGACGCTCGCGTACTCGAGCCCCTCGTGCGCTGAGCATGCGTGCGCTCGCCGACACCCTGCACGAACTGTTGCGCGATCTCGGCGCACAAAAGTTGCGCACCGCACTGTCTCTCCTGGGCATCGCCTGGGGCACGCTGGCGACGGTGCTCTTGCTGGCGTTCTCGTTCGGGTTCGAGGAGCTGTTCGTCGAACGCGCACGCGGCCTCGGTGACGGCCTGACGATCGCTTGGCCGAACCGAACGACGCTGGCCGCGCGCGGACTGCCGGCTGGACGACTGCTGACCATCCGTCGCGACGACGTGACGGCGGTGGCTGACGAGGTGTCGTCGTTGCAGAGCATGAGCGCCGAGTACGCGCTCACCGAGCGCGTGCGCATCGGTGGAACGGTGCATCGCGTGCCGCTCTCTGGTGTAGACCCTCAGTTCGCTGGGCTCCGTTCGCTGAGGCCTGCCGGCGGAGGTCGATTCCCGAACACGCGCGACTCCGAACTGCGCGCCCGCGTCGTGTTCCTCGGCGATTCGCTGGCCAACACGTTGTTCCCTCGACAAGACCCGATCGGGCGCACCGTGACGCTGCACGGTTTGTCGTTCACCGTAGTCGGCGTGTTGCAATCGAAGCTGCAGGACAGCGACTACGGTGGTCAGGACAAAGACCGAGCGTGGATTCCGGCGACCACGTTCTTGGCGGTGTTCGGCCAACGCGGCATCAGCAACTTTGTCTTCCGCGCGATCGACGCCACGAAGCAAGAAGAGTGCACGCGGAGCGTGATCGCCGCGTTCGCACGACGACTGCAGTTCGACCCGAGTGATCGCGAAGCCCTGTCCATCTGGGACACGACCGAACAGCGACGGATGCTGTCGTTCATCTTCCTCGGGTTTCACACGATGCTTGGAATCGGTGGAGTGTT
>CAMBXM010000042.1 GCA_945871815.1 Singulisphaera sp. GP187 | reverse complement strand
CGACAACCAGTTGCGCGGCCGCTGTGGTCGCCAAGGGGATCCAGGAGAGACGCGCTTCTTCCTCAGCTTCGAGGACGACTTGATGCGCATCTTCGCCCGCGACTGGGTGAAGGTGATGATGGAGAAGATGGGCTTCAAGCCCGGGGAGGTCATCGACAGCCCGATGGTCACGCGCCGCATTGCCGGTGCGCAGAAGAAGGTGGAAGCCCGCAACTTCGACATCCGCAAGCACCTCCTCGAGTACGACGAGGTGATGGACAAGCAGCGCAAGTTCATCTACTCGCAGCGTCAAGACGCGCTCGAGTGGCGCGGCTTGAAGGAGAAGACTATCGGCATGTTTGAAGAGGCCGTCGGCCCGATCGTCGACAAGGCCGTCGACAACAAGGACGAACCCATCGACTTCGCCGTCGTCCGTCAGTGGTTGCATCACCGCTGTGGCGATGCGTTGTCACTGGATGGTATGGAGGCGCAGGAGCGCGAGGGCTTGTTCGGCTGGATCATGCAGCGCATCGATCAGCTCTACGTCGAGCGGGAACAGCTCTACGCAGAGAAGGACTGGGCCGGCATCCAGCGCTTTCTCGTGCTCGAGACCATTGATCAGAAGTGGAAGGACCACCTGCACGCGATGGAGGTCTTGAAGGGCGGTGTCGGCCTTCGCAGCTATGCGCAGATCGATCCCAAGAACGAGTACAAGAAGGAGGGCTTCGAGAAGTTCCAGCAGCTCAAGACGGAGATCGCTGAGCACGTGGTCAACTTCGTCTGGAAGCTCGAGGCCACCGACACGATCCGCGACATGATCACCGGCCGGTTGCGTCAGCAGGCGCCGCCGCCACCTCCGCCCCCGCAGCAACCGCAACCTGCGATGCCGCAGTTGCCGCGCACGCCTCAGGAGGCGCAGGCCCTGTTCGAGTCGCTCCTGGCTGCTGGGCAGATCCCCCCAGAGGTCTTGGAGCGCATGCAGAAGGGTGAGCGATTCACGCTTCGCGTGACCCCGCAGGGCTTGGTGTTGCAGGCTGCAGGGCCGGCGCCGACGGATCCGGGCGCGAACGCTTCCGCGAGCGACGCACCGTCCGCTCCGTCAGGCAGCAGCGCTGATGCGGCTGCGGCTCCGACTACCGCGCCGTCGCCCCCGCCGCCAGCTCCGTCAACCCGACCGGCTTCGATGCTGCCGCCGCGCGGCCTGACTCAGCCACCAGCGCAGCCGCCACAGCGGTCCTCGAACCAACCGAAGCCCGGCCGCAATGACCCTTGCCCGTGTGGCTCGGGCGTGAAGTACAAGAAGTGTTGCGCCCCTGCGTTCGACTGAGTTCTTCCGCGGCGGGCGCCGCCGCGACCCAAGACGCTTCGGACCCGTGACGCTGACTGATCCCTTGACGCAGCCTACAAGCGAGAGACCCCGCGGTCCGCGTTCGTGGCTTCGTGGTGCAGCGACCATGGCGTTCTACCAAGTGGTCTTCCTGGTCGGCCTGTGCTTCTACCTGCCAGTACTTGGCTGGCGCTCGCTATTCGATGCGCGCTATCGGCGCGGCTTTCGCCAACGGATGGGCTACGTCGATCTCGTGCGCACGTCGGGCGACATCGTTTGGATCCACGGCGTCTCGGTAGGCGAGATCAAGGCCGCAACCAACATCATTGCGCGGTTGCGCCAGCAGCGACCCGATCTGCAAATCGTCTTGTCGTCGACGACGCCGAACGGGCACCAGGTCGCGCGCCAGGAGCACCCGGACCTTCAGGTCGTGTTCTACCCACTCGACTTCGGTTTCTGGCCGGGTCGCGCGCTCGACCGCGTGAAGCCGCAGTGTGTGTTGCTGATGGAACTGGAGATCTGGCCGAACTTCCTGCAGGCAGCGGCACGGCGCGGCATTCCGGTGGCGGTGATCAACGGCCGCATCTCCGAGAAGACGTTTCACGGTTACCGCCGGGCGCGAGGTCTGTTGCCTCAGCTTGACCGCATTCGCCTCTTCTGCGTGCAGGACGGGGCGTATCAAAAGCGATTGCTCGACCTCGGCGTGGATCCCGCGAGTGTGTTTGTCACCGGCAACATGAAGTACGACAGTGTCGTGATGGGGGGCTTCGACAGTGAGGGTGCCTCGCTGCGACGCTGGCTCGCACCCGGCGACCGTCTGGTGCTGGTGGCGGGTTCGACGCACGCCGATGAGGAGATTGCAGTCTGCGAGGCGGCGGCGAAGAGCGCCCGCGTGCGCCAATGCCGAATCGTCTTGGTGCCACGCCATCCCGAGCGTTCTGCCGCCGTCATCGACGCGGTGCGCGGACTCGGGCGCACGGCAGTTCGGTGGAGCGAGACGCAGCGTGGATTGCAGCCGATTCCCGACGACGCGGTGCTGGTCGTCGATGCCATCGGCCAACTCCAGAACTTCTACGCTGCTTGCGACATCGCGTTCGTTGGCGGCAGCCTGATCCCTCACGGCGGCCAGAACATGCTGGAGCCAGCGGCTCAGGGGCGTGCGGTGGTCTTCGGTCCGCATGTCGCGAACTTTCGCACCGACGTCGATCTGCTGCTCCGCGCGCGCGCGGCGCTGCAAGTGGCCGATGCCTCAGGCCTCGCACGGAGCATCGATGAGTTGGTTCGCGATAGCGGTCTACGACGACAGCTTGGCCAGCGGGCTCGTGCGGTCATTGCCGGCAATCAGGGGGCGACCCAGCGGACCTTGGAGTTGCTCGGGCCGCTCCTTCCGGACGCCTTGGCTGCCGCGAACGCAGCGACGTGAAGCGACTGTTCTCAGCTCAACGCCGCCAGGATCAAGAGCAGGGCGACCGCTGTGAGGGTGAGCGCGATGGGCGTTCGGCGTACAGAGTGGGTGGTGGCGTGCATCGGAAGAGGAAGTGATGGAGGCCGTTGACCAAGCGGTTCGGCCGGCAGTTCAGATGGATGCGCAGTTTGTCTAGGCACAGCGGACCGGATGGTTGCAGCTGCGCCTGAGTTTCAGCCCCGGCCTGTTTCGCCGGAACGTGTTGGGCTCCGGGTCGTCACCGACGTGGGGCCGCCATCGGTGGGTGGGTGTTGGCGTGATTTCCGCGACGCGGAGCCCCGGTCCCACGAGTTTTGCTCTGAAACGCGCGCGGAAGCCGAGTCGGCCTCGCTAGACTCCCCGCCCCTCGATCTGGCTCGCTGTGACTTCGTTCTGGCGGGCCGCCTTGCAACTGAACCGACTGCACCCGCCCATACCGATGGACAAGGAACTTCGTCTTTTCACCAGTGAGTCCGTGAGCGAAGGGCATCCGGACAAGGTCTGCGACCAGATCTCCGATGCCGTGCTCGACGCGATCCTGGCTCAGGATCCGGAGTCGCGCGTGGCTTGCGAGACCATGGTGTCGCGCGGCTTTGTCGTGATTGCCGGAGAGATCACGACCCGTGCGCAGGTGGATTTCCAGGATGTCATTCGTAGCACGATCAAGAACATCGGCTACGACGACCCAGAGATCGGCTTCGACTACAACTCGTGCGCAGTGCTGACTTCGATTCAGCGCCAGTCGGCGGACATCGCGCTCGGCGTCGATGCGACGACCTCGCAGGGCAAGGAGCAGGGAGCCGGTGACCAGGGCATGATGTTCGGGTTCGCGTGTCGCGAGACCGATGCATTGATGCCCTTCCCGATTCATTTCTCGCACCGCATCCTCGAAGCGCTCGCCGCCGCCCGCAAACAGAAGCGATTCTCGTTCTTGCGGCCGGATGCGAAGAGCCAGTTGACCGTCGAGTACGACGACAACAACAAGCCGCGCCACATCAATACGGTGGTGATCTCGCACCAGCATCGTGATTCGGTTTCGACCGACGAGCTGCACCAGGCATTGAAGAGCGTCGCGCTCGAAGTCTTGCCAAAGGGCATGGTCGACAACAGCACGCGCTGGTTCTTGAACCCGACGGGTCGGTTCGTCGAAGGCGGTCCCAAGGCCGACGCGGGACTTACGGGTCGAAAGATCATCGTCGACACCTACGGCGGCATGGGGCGTCACGGTGGCGGCGCGTTCTCGGGCAAGGATCCGAGCAAGGTCGACCGTTCGGCGGCTTACGCCGGCCGCTGGGTTGCAAAGAACGTCGTCGCTGCCGGCCTGGCGGACCGCTGCGAGGTCCAGATCGCCTACGCGATCGGCGTCGCCCAGCCAGTGAGTATTCGCTGCGACACCTTTGGCACGGGCAAGGTCTCCGAAGAGAAACTCACGAGCTTCGTGCGCCAGGTGTTCGATCTGCGGCCGGCGGCGATCATCCGCGACCTGCAACTGAAGCGCCCGGTGTTCACCAAGACTGCCTCCTACGGCCACTTCGGCCGCGAGGGGTTCACCTGGGAATCGACGGCCAAGGCCGCCGAACTGCGCGCCAAGGCCGGACTCGCCTGAGTATGCTCCGTCCTCCCGCGCGCGGCGACCTTGCTGCGCGCGCCCGATGCGCCGGTATCGTTGGCCGGGCTCGTGACTAGTTGCTGCATGGCGGGCAACTCCGCCGCCAATCCGCAGATTGCCCACGGCTGAGACTGACCACCATGGATACGCCAGCATCGCTCGAGGTTCTGTTCTGCGATCTCTGTAGCACTTCGGTTCCGGTCCAGGATGTGGAGCGGGGCGTTGCGATGTTGCATCTGGGGAAGACGATTGGAGCCTGCTGTCTGCCGGTCGTGCGCGGGAACGCACCGGCTTCGACGGACCCGGCTCTTGGTGGCGGCGTGGTGGCCGTGGCCCGCCCGAGTAGTGGCGGCGATGTGCGCCTGCTTCCGCTCGGCATCGTCCTGCTCGGCGCGGTCGCGGCGGCATCCCTCTTTCTTGACTATCGCATTGGCCAGATGCAGTTGCGGTTGGAGACGGACTACGGGCACCTAGCTGGCAGCCTGAAGTCGCAGTCGGAAGTCGTCCAGAGTGTGAGCCTGGCGCTCGATCGGGTCGCGATGCGCACGGATGTCGACCGCCTCGACTCCCAGGTGAAAGCGCTCGATGCCAACCAGCAGTCGTCGACGCAGCGCTTGCAGACCATCGGGGAAGACTTGGTCGCTGCCGCTGCGAGCGTGCAGGCTGTGCAGCAGGCTGTTGTGCGTGCGGAGAAGGCCCGGCCCGATCATGGGCCCGCCCTGGCCGAGATCCAGGTCAAGCTGCAGCAGCAGGCGGTGACTCTCGCCGAGATCCTTGCTCGGCCGCGGTCCGCGGCGGAGCCGGTCACGCCGCCCGAGCTGCCGAAGCCTGCCGTCCCCGCCAATGATCTGCCCCCTCAACTCGCGCACATGGTGACGCGGCTTGGCGATGCCGATGACGGCGCTCGCTTCGAAGCGGTTGACGAACTGCTGCGGAGCAAGGATGTGCGGGTTCTCCCTCACGTGTTGCTCATGACCAAGGATGCCGACACCTTCGTTCGTCGGCTCAGCGTCGAAGGACTGAAGGACTTCAAGACGCCCGATGTGGTCGATGCCTTGATCATCGCGCTGGCAGATCCCGAAGTGATCGTGCGCGACTCGGCCTGGCGATCGCTCAAGGAGGTCACCGGCCAGACTCTGCCGTTCGAAGCGGCGGCGACCAGCAAAGACGTGCGCGTGCGCGCGCAGCAGAAGTGGCAGGAGTGGTGGGACAAGAACCGCGCCACGTTCGGTAGTTGATCGGGTCGTCCGCAGTCTTCGCCGCGCCCTCTTCGCGCACTGTTCGCGCCGCGCAGTCCGTTGCGCTACAACTCCGCGCCGCCCGCATTGGGCGCTAACGCTTTGAAGGCCCGGCTTGACCGCCGGGAGACAGATCAGGATGGCCTGGCAGAACCGCACCAAGATCGTGGCCACGTTGGGGCCCGCATCCAATACATCCTCCATGATCGCGCAGTTGGTGCGCGCTGGCGTCGATGTTTTCCGTCTCAACTGCGCGCACGCGGATCACGAGACGCTGGTCCGCACGATCAGCATGATCCGCCAGGTTGCCCAAAAGGAGGGTCACGCTGTCGGCGTGCTCGCCGACCTGCAGGGGCCGAAGATTCGCGTTGGCAAGCTGAAGAACGCGGAGCCCATCTACCTGAAGCGCGGCGCGCAGGTTGTCATCGATGCGACCCCAGGTGTCGTCGGTGAGGCGAACGGCGCTGGCGAAATCCGCATCGGTACGATCTATCGCCATCTCGCGCGCGATGTGAAGCCGAAGGAACGCATCCTGCTGGATGACGGCAACCTGGAGTTGCGAGTCCTCCGCGTCGATGGCGACGAGATCCACACGCGTGTCGTCTACGGCGGCATGCTCCACCAGTTCAAGGGCATCAACCTGCCAGGCAGCAAGGTCTCGACCAGTTGCCTCTCGCCGAAAGACCTTGCGGACCTCAAGGTGGTGCTCGCTGCCGGCGTGGATTTCGTCGCGCTCTCGTTCGTTCGGGCGCCCGAAGACGTCGTCGAACTGCGGCGCCACATCACTCGTGCCAAAGGCGATGTGCAGATCATCGCCAAGATCGAACGGCCCGAGGCCGTCGGCTGCCTGCCGGAGATCCTCGCAGTCGCGGACGGCCTGATGGTCGCGCGCGGCGACATGGGGGTGGAGATGGGGCCGGCAGCGGTTCCACCGGTGCAGAAGCGCATCATCGCCATGTGCAACGAGGCGCGAAAGCCGGTGATCACCGCGACGCAGATGCTGGAGTCGATGGTGTTGAATCCGCGGCCCACGCGCGCAGAAGCCTCCGACGTTGCCAACGCCATCTATGACGGGACCTCGGCAGTGATGCTGTCCGCGGAAACCGCGTCGGGCAAGCACCCGGTCCGCAGCGTGCAGACGATGGAGAAGATCATTCGCACGGCCGAGAAGTCCTGCTACACCGGCATGGGTGAGCGGATGCGCCGACGCCCAATGGGCAGCAAGAGCAGTTCCGTGGCGCAGGCCACCGTCCGCGCCGCGGCCTATGCCGCCTATGAGTCTCACGCGCGTCTGATCGCCGTCTACACCGAAACCGGGACCACCGCGAACCTCCTGGCCGGAGAGCGCCCGCCGACGCACATTCTGGCGTTCACGCCGTCGCAGCGGACGATGCAGCGGCTGTCGCTGACGTGGGGCATTACGACTCGCAAGATCCCACCAAAGCGCACGGCCCACGCGCTGACGGTGGCGGGCGACCGAATCCTGCGCGTGGAGGGGTGGATGCGGAAGGGCGACCGTCTGGTGCAGATCGCCGGCACGATCCGGGAAACGGGTCTGACCAACACGATGTCCATCCGCGAGCTGTAGCTCCACGGCGGGCTGGCGTGCGCTCCATCGCTGGCCGCGAGGCCGATGGAGGACGGGTCCTGCGGCCCACAGAAGGAACGTTCGCACCGTTGACTCCGAAAGTAGCCTCGCTACCATCCTCGCCCCTTCCCATTCCAGGCGCGCAGCTCTGCAGGGCCGCGGCCGACAGTCAGCAGGCAATGACCAAGACCACCTTTGCAACCGAGGCCGATCGTCACGTAGCCATGAACACTTGGCGCGTCGTCGATGCGTCGGGCCAGGTTCTCGGCCGTCTGGCGACCGAGATCGCCACGGTTCTCATGGGCAAGCACAGCCCGCGTTACACCCCGCACATCCTGGTCGGCGAGGGTGTGATCGTCCTCAATGCAGGCAAGATCGCGCTCACCGGCAACAAGGGTGAGACGCGCGAATACACCTACTACACCGGCTATCCGGGTGGTCTGCGATACGTCAAGCTCGCCGACTACCGCGAGCATGCCCCAGGCGAGCTGATCCGATTGGCTGTGCGCCGCATGCTTCCAAAGAATCGTCTCGGCGAGCACATGCTCCGCCGTCTCAAGGTCTACACTGGCTCCGAGCATCCACACGTGGCGCAGAAGCCTGCGTCGTGGACGGGCAACAGCTAATTCGAGGTTTGCACGTGGTAGTCAACAATCCCTACATCTGGGGCACCGGCCGTCGCAAGTCCGCGACCGCCCGGGTTCGCGTCAAGGCCGGCTCCGGCAAGTTCCTCGTCAATGGTCTCGAGTTCGAGAAGTTTTTCGTGACCGATGACTCGCGTCGTCAAGCGACGATGCCGCTGCAAGTCACCGAGTCGCGCAACAACTACGACATCTGGGTCAACGTCGACGGCGGTGGCATCACGGGCCAGGCTGGCGCTGTCAGCCTCGGAATCGCGCGTGCTCTGTGCATCGACAACGAGAACTTCGAACGCGCCCTGCGTGACAACGGTTTGATGACGCGCGATTCGCGCGAAGTCGAGCGCAAGAAGTACGGCCGCCACAAGGCGCGTCGTTCGACGCAGTTCAGCAAGCGCTGATTGGTGTGCGCCTCTGGTGCGTGCGCTGCGTGCAGCGCACACACCGCGCGAAGCTCGCTGCGCACGCGTCCACTCTGCGGAGGATCTGGTCGATGGCTGGCCATTCCCATTCCTCGAACATCAAGTTCCGCAAGGACCGAGTCGACAGCAAGCGAGCGAAACTATTCGCCAAGCTGTCCCGCATGATGACTGTCGCTGCCAAGCATGGCGGCGGCACCACGGAGGGCAATCCACGCCTGCGGGACTATGTCGAGAAGGCGCGGCTCGCGTCCATGTCCAAGGACGCGATCGAGCGCGCCATCAAGAAGGGGCTTGGCGAGGGTTCTGCCGGCGATTTCGAAGAGATGCTTTACGAAGGCTATGGCCCCGGCGGCGTGGCCTTCGTTCTCGAGATCCTGACGGACAAGCGCAGCCGCACCGCACCCGAGATGCGTCTGCTCTTCGAGGATGCCGGCGGCAATCTCGCTGCTACGGGTGCAGTCGGTTGGATGTTCGAACGCCGCGCGGTGTTCACGGTCCAGCCAGATTCCAAAGTGGCCGAGGAGCGACTGCTCGAAGTGGTCCTTGGTGCTGGCGCGGAGGACCTTGTCGTGACCCCGGAGCTCGTGACCATCTACGGTGCTGCTGGGGAGTTCCACCCAGTAAAGACGGCACTCCAGCAGGCGGGCTTGGGGCTGCTCAGCGCCGACCTTGCCTACGTGCCCAAACAACACTGTTCGGTCGCGGACGCCGAAGTTGCCCGTCGCGTGATTGCGTTGTTCGACGCATTGGAAGACCACGACGACGTGCAGGCGGTCTACAGCAACGAGCACTTTCCCGATGAGGTGGCCAGCAAGCTGGCTGCAGACGCATGACGCAACGCCTGTTCCACGTGGGCAGCTCGCCCGCAGTTCGCACCGCGATCACCACGGCATTCGGCAAGGAACCGAGCAACGAACCGGCGACCGAGTTGCAGTCCGGAGACGCGGTGGTGGTCGAGGCCTTTGCAAGCTTGGCAGGCCGGGAGGACGTTCTTGGAGGCAATGCCTTCTCCGCGTGCCGTGCCTGGAAGCAGACGCGAGGCGTCAGCGTCCACATTGTCGTCCGTACTGAGGACCCGACGGGTGTTCTCCTGGCCCGATTCGTGCTGGCTGACGGGGTCATGCGTCTCGATCAGCAAGGGCACGTCGATGGGCTTGAACACCTCGCTCCTCGAGATCGCGGCAAGACCCACAAGAACATCGACACGTTGCTCGACCGCTACGGCGCCGCGTTGGCCAACGCGGATCAGTCCGAACTCGCCGGCCGAGTGCGCGAATGGGAGAGCTCCGTCTCGTTCTTGCAGCGACTGCAGGATGCGGAGACCGGTCTGTTCGACGGTCCATACACCGCGCTCAAACTTGACGAGGAGTGGAAGCGCTCGCAGCGGTTTCACCTGCCGCTGTCCATTGTGTTGCTCGACATTGGCACCGCGGCTGCGGCGATGCCGGCAGGGCCGGATCGATCCGTCCTGCTCGCCGAAGTGGCGTCGGTGTTCCTGAACGAATGCCGCGACATCGACGTACTCGGGCGGTTCACGACGACCACGTTCTTGTTCCTACTGCCGGGGACACCACCCCTTGGCGCGCAAGCCCTAGCGCGGCGCCTATTGCAGGCTTTGAGCAGTCGTGAGTACTCGGTGCCGCTGCGGCCCGCTGCTGGTGTCGCGTCGGTGCCAATGGCTGGAATCTCCGATCGACGGCAGTTCTTGGTGGTGGCCGAGGAGTGCCTTCGCCGAGCGCGCGAAGATGCAGGGGCTAGCGGCGTGGTGGTCGCCTGGGAATAGTGGCTGAGTTGCCCGAATCGGGCTGCGCAGGGCCTGTCACGGCCCTCACGACCGCATGTTCGATCGTTTCATTCGTCTGGCTCAGGCCAGGAAGGCGCTGCACGATGGCCGCTTCGAAGAAGCTGCCCGGCTGGCGACCGACCCGCTGATCGCCGCCGACCGGCGAGCGCGAGAGGTCCGTGATTCTGCCCAAGAGGCATTGGCGAAGCGCGGACGGGAGCGCCTCCTTTCGGGCGATGCAGCGGCAGCCGTCCGCGACTTGGAACGGGCGATCGGTGTTGCGGCGCACAGCCAAGCAAGCCTTGACCTCGGTGCCGCCCGCCAACGCCTTGAGGCCGAGGGCGACCAGACTCGAGCAGCCCAGCAGGCGGTCGAGCGTGCACAACAAGGCGCCGAACGCGGTCGCTTGGCTGAGGCGGAGGCCGTGCTTGCAGAGCTGGCCAAGTCCCCAGACCCGAAGCTTGTGGCCAGTGTCGCCGCTGTCGCTGCGTTTGTTGCTGCACGGCGTGCGGAGGCCGTCCGGTTGCGGGCCGAAGCCGAAGCGGCTGTTGCTGCTGGGCGTCTGACCGAGGCCGAAGAGTCCCTGCGGGCCGCCCGCGCCTGCGATGACACGGCTGGTGGCTGGCCTGTAGCGGCCGCTCTGGTTGCTGCCGCTGCCCGAGCGCTCGAGGTCGATGCTGCGACCCATCTGCGCGCTGGGGGGGCCAGGCGGGTGATGCCCTGGCTGCAGCGGCGACTGCAGCAGCTTCCTGAGCTGGCGACGACTGGGGCTGCAGTGGCTGCCTTGCGCGCTGGGGCTGGCGCCGCGCTGCTAGAAATGGGCACCGCGGAAGGCTCGCAGGACCTCGAGTTGTTGCAGGCGTGCGCGGTTTGCCCGCTGCCGGCGCCGGCGAACGCGCCGGCCGAGTGGGAACGCGCGCAGTCCGCGGCGCAGTTGTTACTGCGCTTGCCGACGACGCGGACCAGTGGGCGCCCGGCCGCGGTCGCGGGGATCCTGCGCCAGCTTGCTGAACTGCTGGATCGCCGCGACTTCTTGGCCGAGGCGAAGGTCCTTCTGCAAGAAGCGGAAACCGCGAACGAGCGGGTGCAGCGGGCTCGCAAGCACGCGGCGGCAGGTGAGTTCGACGCCGCTCGCACGTTGCTCGCAGGGGTCCTCGAGGACATGCCTATGCACGACGAAGCCCGTCAAGAACGCGACGCGATCGACCGCAGCACGCGAGAACGCGAGCAGCGGCTGCAGGTCGCTCGTGATGCCGCCCGTGAGTGCCGCCTTGGCCATGCCTACGCACTGGCTCTGGCCGAGGTGCACGCCGGCACGGACGGTGCGATGGCCTCGATGTTCGCGCAGGAAATGCGCGCCCGCATAGACTTGGTCAGCCGCGGTCTTGATGAGGTTCGCGCCGCGCTCCACGGGCGTACGTCGGGTGGTCTCGGCGGCCTGCGACACTGTCTTTCGCGCCTCGACGAACTGGCCAAAGTCCAGAGCGATCACGAGGACCTGCCAACCCTGAGGCTAGCGATTGCGAGCGAGGTGGAAGGAACCGAGCAGGCGGAAGCCGCTGCTCGCGCGCTCGACGTGGGCAACGTCGCAAGTGTTGTGGTTGCGATCCAGCAGCTTGTTGCGCGGCGGCCGAGCCTTCTGGTCTCCGATCGTTTGGACGCCCGAATCCTGAACTTGGTCGACCGTCTGCAGCAGGCTGCGGATCGCGCTCTGCTGGGGGGGAGACTGACCGAGGCTGAGGCCTGTTTGCGCGGGATCGCTGCCGCTGCATCGGTCCATCCTGCAGGTGGTGACAGTGCGGACCGACTGCTCGCGTCGTGCCGCGAGCGTCGACTGCGCGCTGAGCAGCTCACCGCCGAAGCGGAAGCGCTTCTCGCGCAGCGAGACCTGCGCGGCGCCGAGAGCCGATGCGAGGCCGCCCGGCAGATGTGGGTCGACGGCACCTGCGTAACCAAACTCGAGACCGCGCTCGCGGGCTTGCGCCAGCAGGAGGCGGCGCTGGCGCATGTGGATGCCCTGACCAGGGGCGGAGACCTCAGCACGGCCCACGCTGCGCTCGATGCCATGCCGCCGACCCCGCCGATGCTGCGCACGCGCATCTACGACATGAAGCGGAGCCTAGCGCAGGCCCAAGGGCTCGAAGGGTCGTTCCTGCTCCGAGTGGACGAAGGCGGCGAGTTCGTCGTGCTGCGCGGCGAGTCGATCACGATCGGGAACCTCCGCGACGGCACCTCGGACCTCCCAATTCTGGCTGCGATCGCCGGCAAGCACGCGCGCATCCAGCGCAGCATGTCGTTTCATGGCGGCATGCAGGACACGCTCTCCGCCGAGAGTGGTGAGGTGCGAGTCCGCGGCGGGAGAGTGACGACCCACGCCTTGCGCCCAGGCGACAAGTTCCAGCTCGGTGCGGCACTTCAGTGCTCCTACCAACTGCCTTGCAAGCGCTCTCTGACGGCCATGCTGCAGGTGCATGGTGGGTTCCAGGTGGCGGGCACGGATCGTGTGCTGTTGCTCAAGGACCGCGGCCGCGACGGCCGCATCTGCCTCGGGGCAAGCCAGGACGTCCACATCCGAGTTGCCTCGGCAACCGCCGAGGTGGAGCTGTTCGGCACCAAGGTCGGCCAGATCCGCGTTCGGTGCGTCAGTGGCGGCGAGATCGATGGCGTGCCGTTCCGGGACGAACACCCCGTCGATGCCGGCGCCACGGTCCGCGCTGGTGGCATGTCGTTCGTTCTGCTGCCGTGGGCCCGCGGCCGTTGAGCCGCGGGGCGGGGCGCGGCGCCGGACATGGCGGCTTGCGACCTTTGCGCGAGCCGTGGTGGTTTTCCGAATAGTCCATCCGTGGTGCGCAAGCGGGTCGCGGGTGCTCTCCATGCTCACAACCCTGTTCGCGACTCTCATTCTTGCCTCCGTGGCTGCAGGGCAGTCTCCGGGTGGTCATTCGAGGCTCGAAAGTCAGGGGGCGGTCGACACCGTTGCTATCCGCGGGACGACCGAACTCACTTCGGCCGAGGCCTATGGTTCGGCTCGTCACGTCGCCATTGACCATCTGGAGGCGCGGTGGCGCGAGCGCAGCGAACGCCTCATTGCGGAGGGCCGTCCGTTTTGGTTGCCTGAGGTCCTGTGCTCGCGTGCTGTCGATCGCTGGATTGCGCGGCAAGCGGGGGAACGCGCCTTGTGCGTCGTCGACCGCGAGGACCGCGAGCGCGAACACGAGTTCGGCAAGAGCTTCCAGACCACGCTCTGGATCGCTGAGGACCCGGCGGCAGTGAATCGCGGCGAGACCCAGCTGCGGCGCGAACTTCATCGAACCCGACAGCAGGCGGTGGTCCTCGCTGGCGGCACGGTTGGTCTCTGGGCCGTGCTCGCGTTCGCGGTCAGCTGGATCGACCGCCTCTCGAGAGGCTACATGACCGCACGACTCCGCGTCCTCGGCCTGCTTGTTGGCGTGGCCGTCCCGTCCCTCGCTTTCCTCCTGTAGCATCGAGTCGTCCATGGCCCTTCCGAACAAGCTCCCTGACGCCGAATCCGAGCCATTTGGCCGCATCGACTGGGAAGCGTTCTATCGCGACTATCGCAAGCCCGGCTATGTCAGCGGCTTCGAGATCGTCAACAAGCTCGGTGGGGGGATGTTCGGCCTGGTCTTCAAGGCTCGTAAGGAGTCGATCGGTAAGGACTACGCCATCAAGTTCTTGAAAGTCGACGACGAGAGCGTGCGCGACGCGGTCGCTCGAGAACTGGACTCCGTGCGCTACTTCGCGCAGCTTGATCATCCCAATCTCGTGTCCATCGAGGACATGGGCGAGGTCGACGGGATTCCATACTTGGTCATGAGCTACGCAGGCCAGGAGACTCTGCGTAAGCGACTGGAGCAGGGCCGGATGTCGCGCGACGAGGCTTTGCGCATCTTTGTGCAGGCAGCGCGCGGTGTGCAGGCCTTACACGAGCGGTCGCTCGTGCACTTCGACATCAAGCCCGCCAACATCTTCTTGAAAGGCGATATCGCGCGTGTCGGCGACTTCGGGCTGTCGAAGCTCGTGACGGAGTCCCGCAACTCGCTCTCGTTTGGTCGAGGGACGCCGTACTACATGGCACCCGAGATGCTGCAGCGACGCGGCGATGTGCGTAGCGATGTCTACTCGCTCGGCGTCCTGATGTTCGAGTGCTTGTGCGGAGACGTTCCGTTCAAGGGCGACAGCGAATGGGAGGTGCTGCGCAAGCACGAACACGAGGCGCCAGAGTACCCCGAGCACGTATCCAACGAAGACCGGCGCATCCTGGGGCGCTGCCTGCAGAAGGACCCAAATGCGCGCTACCAGAGCGTCGCCGACCTTCTTCGAGACATGCAAGCGCCTGTAGCGCTCGGCGAGAGCTTGCTGTTTGCCAACAGCCACCCTGCGACCTCGGGGTCCCATCTGTCGGCGCAGCCATTGCCGCCATCCATTGCGTTTCCGGCCGGCGCAGGGGCGCAGCGGCAGGACGCGGACGCTGGGCTTCGACGTCCAGCTCTGGGCGACAGCATTGGCGTCGATGGGCGCAATCCCGCCGACAGCCCTTATGGCCTCCCTTGGGGCGAAGCCGATGGTCGGGGTGGCATCCTGGCCTTGTTCGTGCGCGTCTTCTTTCGCTTGCTCGACGTCGTTGTCATGGCCTTGCTGCTCCCTGTGCAGGTGATCAGTGCGGTTGCCGGAAGAGGCGCAGTATGGCTGTTGCGACTGCCCTTCAAAGTGCTCGGGTTTGCCGCTCAGTTGGTGGGCTATGCAGTCGTCGCCGCGCTGGTGCTGCTCGTTCTCGTTGTTATCCTTGCCGTAGTCGGCGCGCTCTGATCGGGTGCGTACGGCGGCGATCCGATAATGAGTGCCGAAGACCACGACATCCGCAGTTTGCAGGCCATGGATGATGCGGCCTGGACCTCGCTTCAAGACGACTACTTTCGCCGCATCTACTTCTTCGTGAAGCGATACGTGCAGGATCATCAGACTGCTGAGGACCTGACCCAAGATGTCTTCCTCGGGGCCGTCCGCGGCATCGCCTCGTTCGACACGGCCTACACGCTTGACCAGTTCCTGTTCGGGATTGCGAAAAACCGGGTCATCGATCACTACCGCAAGCACAAGATCGCGCTGGTCTCACCCAAGGCTGACGACGATGGGGAGCGGAGTCGAATCTGGCTTGAGAATATGGCCGATGTCGGTGCCGCCACGCCGAAGGAGACCGCGGTGAAGAGCGAGGACAACTCGCGCCAACGCCAGATACTCGCCGGCATACTGAAGGAGTTCGTCAGCGAGTTGTGGGCAGCAGGTGAGTTTCAGAGGTTGATGGTGCTCGAGTCCCTGTTTGTGCTCGGGACCCGCAACAAGGACGCCGCCGTGCGATTTGGTATCGCTGATGAGAAGGCCGTCGCCGGTATCAAGTTCCGAGCCATCGACAAACTGCGCGGCTTGGCCCGTCGGTCTGATCCGAACCATTCCCTGTTCAAGGGGCTGTGGAGCCCGGGGGCCCGATGAGCGGCGCTGACGATTTCGATCCTGATGTTGCCTTCACCGTCGCCAGTGTCTGGCGCGAGGCTCGGATCTCGTGCCCCCATCCAGATCTGCTGCAGAGTTGGATGCAGGATGGCCTCGAGGCTGGCGCTGCTGAGTTCGTGAAGTTCCACCTCGACGAGAGCCAGTGCCCGTATTGCAACGCGGTGACTGCAGACCTTCGCGCCCGCGAGGATGCTGCGAAGGCTTCGCCGCTCGTCGACTTGCGCGACCGGTTGCTGCGGTCAACCGCGACAGCGTTGCGGGACCGCCGTCGCTGAGAACGCCGGGAATCTGGGCGCAACGCGAATAAAGGTCGTCCCGGTCGAAAGGTCAGTTGTCGGAGCCGATGTTGGCTCCCACTGGTCCTGGCAACGGAGACGACATGATCCTCAAGGCTATCAAGTTCACGGTCCTCACCGGTGCGGTGCTCGCCGGGACGGGTTTTCTACTCTTCGGCACAAACCTCGGCAGTTACCTCGGCACTGTGGCGGGCTCCGTCCACGAAGGCATCGAGGGTGCGATTCCAGTCGAGTTCGAGATCAAGCGCGCTGAGAACCTCATCCTGCAGATCGATCCGCAGATCGAGACCTGCAAGCGCGATGTGGCGCGGGCCGAGGTCGAACTGGAAGAACTCCAGTCTTCGGTGATCGACCTCGAGCAATCCGTCGGTCACGAGGAGAAGCGACTGAAGACCGGTGCACGCCTGCTCGGAAGCGATGGTGCCGCAACGTACACGCTTGCCAATGACACCATGACGCGCCGTCGTGTCGAGCGAGACCTCCAACGGACGCTGGACTCGTTCCGCAACAACCAGAAGATCCTGGAGACGAAGCGCAGTCTGATTGCGCGCCAAAGCGAGTCGGTCAACGTCGCCAAGCAGCGCCTGTCGGCCGTTCGTTCCGAGAAGGAAGTGCTCGCCGACCAAGTCCGTTCGCTGCGCACACAACAGCACTGGATCCAAACGATGGGTGCGAGCCAGAAGCGCTTTGACCTCGACGACAGCGCGCTGAGCCAGGCCAAGGAAGCCCTTGCCAAGGTGCAGAAGCGCCTCGACGTCGCGCAGAAGATGCTCGAGAACGACATGATCTGTCACGACGACGACCCGCTCGCGGTCGCAGAACCGACCAGGGATGTCCTTCGTGAGATTCGCGATCACTTCGCCTGTGGTGATGCATCGACGGGAAGTGTTCAGTCGACGATGGTCATCGAACCACAGGTCGTCACAGTGCGCTGAGCAAGCGGCGGTCCGGAACGTGCGGGTGCGACGGGGAATGGCCTCGGCGCACCCGCGCGTGCGTACTCACCGCCAGTCCTGTAGTTTGCGGACATGCTACGCTCGTTGGCTCTGTTCACGTTGCTCTCACTTGGAACTGCCTTGGGCCAAGAGCAGAAGCCCAATCCACTGGTGCCGTTGTTCGACGGCAAGAGTCTCGCTGGCTGGCATGGGATGGGGCACTTCGACCCCTACGCTCTCTTGGCGATGAACGGCGAAGAGCGCACCGCGATGCGGGCAAGAGACGATGCCGCTCTTGCACCGCACTGGAAGATCGAGGGCAGCGACCTGGTCAATGACGGCGAGGGGCCCTATCTCACGAGCGACGCGGAGTTCGGCGATTTAGAGCTTGAGCTCGACTACAAGACCGTCGCGCTCGCGGACTCTGGCATTTATCTGCGCGCGACCCCACAGGTACAAATCTGGGATACCACCGAGAAAGGTGGCAAGTGGAACCTCGGTGCCGACAAGGGCAGCGGTGGCTTGTGGAACAACAAGCGCAACGAGCGCATGCCAATGGTCTTCGCCGATCGCGCGTTCGGTGAATGGAACCACCTTCGCATCGTTCAACTGGGCGAGTGCACCTCCGTATGGCTCAATCAGAAGCTCGTCGTCGACCACGTCGTGATGGAGAACTTCTGGAAGGCCGAACTTCCACTGCTGGCGAAGGGCCCCATCCAGCTGCAAACACACGGTGGCGAGATCCGCTTCCGCAACGTAGAGGCTCGCGCCATCGGTGCAGGCGAGGCCAATGCCGCGCTACGCGCGCATTCGGGAGAGGGGTTCAGAGCCATCTTCGACGGCTCGACGTTTGCCGGGTTCGAGGGCGATGTCGAGAGCTACGAGATCCGAGATGGCGCGATCCGTTGTCGTGCAGGCCATGGCGGCAACTTGTTCACCAAGTCGGTCTACGACGACTTCGTTGTGCGTCTGCAGTTCCGACTGCCTCCTGGCGGCAACAACGGGCTGGCAATTCGCTACCCGGGAATGGGTGACGCCGCCTACGAAGCGATCGAGATTCAAGTGCTGGATGACAGTGCGGCACAGTACACGAACCTCAAGCCCTGGCAGTTTCACGGGTCGCTCTACGGGCTCGTGCCGGCACACCGCGGCTACCTGCGTGCTGTCGGCGACTGGAACTACGAGGAAGTGGAAGTCAAAGGCAGTCGGATTCGAGTGACTCTGAACGGTACGACGATCGTCAACGCCGACGTCGCGGCAATCGCAAAGCCACTCAGCGGCCATGAACATCCGGGGCGTCTGCGCACGGAAGGTCACTTCGGCTTCTGTGGCCACAATGACCCAGTCGAGTTCCGCGCCATCGAGATCAAGGAGCTGTGAGTCGGGCGCTCCTTACTTGCGCTTTCGCTCCCAGTCTTTGTTCTTGTTGAGCCAGCGCTGCCATTCGGCGGCCTGCTGGTGTGTCTCGCCGGTCAAGTGTGTCAGAGTAGCGTTCCACCGAGCTGCGACCCACTCGAGTGTCTTGGCAGCGTTTTGCGGGCCGAAGTCGATGGGCGCATTGGGATCGTTGGACTGAGGCTGGCGCGCCTTCATATCGATCTCGCCATAGCGTCCGATCAGTCGCTTACAGATGTCCTTGGTCTTCGCCATCGGCAGGAAGTCGTAGTTGCTCAGAGCCTCGCCTGCCGCCGCTGCCACTTCATCATCGGGGCATCGCATCGCGGTCTCGAGCAGCCAGTCGGCCTGCTTCTCGTCCTTCGTCTTGCCGATTGCGATCACAATGGCCGCTCGCAGCGAAGTGAAGTCCTTGTCACCGAGACGATCGAGCTCAAACGTCTTGCGCAGTGTCGTTGCCGCTTCTTCACCGCAGAGCCCGAGTGCGTCTGTAGCGGTCCGATAGAGCTGTAGTTTGTCCACCGGGCGAATCGGACCGAGTTTGAAAACGTCGCCAAGCGCCGCCACCACAGCTCGCTGATCCTTGGGGTTCTTGTCAGCGAACTTCTCCGTCATCGCAGTGACAAGGTTCATCGCCAAGAAGTCCTGTTCCATGGACTTGTCCTTGACCATGGTCTTGAGCTTGGTGATCTGGTCAGGAAGCGTTGGGTCGACGGCAGCCGGGGTCTTGTCCTGTGCAGGCACTCCAGCCAGCGAGATGGCAACGAGCGAAGCGAGTAGTGCAGCGGAACTTCTCATGGGGGAGATTCTAGCGGCGCGGCACGGTCTCTAGCTCCAATCAGACAGTCTGTGCGCTTCTCGCGTCCGTGACTCAGACTTCCCCCTGCAACCGAACATGCAGCGGCGGACGCTCCCGTCACAAAGGTTGCTCAGAGGGCCGCTCGCACGCGGGCGGCGACATGGTCGGCGGTGAACCCGAAGTGCTCGGCCAACTGCTTGCACGGCGCGCTGGCACCAAACGTGCTCTGACCAATCACGCGGTCAATGCGCCCGGTGAACTGGCACCAGAGCTCGGGGCGACCCATCTCCAGCGCAAACACGGGGAGCGTGCCGAGCACAGCACTGCGATAGTCGGCGGACTGGCGCAAGAACAGCTCACAGCAGGGCATCGACACGACGCGTACATCGATGCCAGACTTGCCGAGCGTCGCCGCGGCGTCGAGGGCGAGCGAGACTTCTGCTCCGGTCGCGATCATCGTGGCCTTGGCTGCCGAGGACTCGCGCAGTACGTAGCCGCCGCGGAGCACAAGCCCGGGATCGAAGGCAACTGCGCGCTGTAGAAGCGGCAGGTTCTGGCGCGTCAGCGATAGGCAAACTGGTCCGTCTCGACGGGTCAGAGCATGGGTCCATGCGGCGGCCGTCTCCATGGCATCTGCCGGTCGGAATACATGGAGGTTGGGGATGATGCGGAGCGAGGCTAGGTGCTCGACAGGTTCGTGTGTTGGGCCGTCCTCACCGACCATCAGGCTGTCGTGCGTGAACACGAAGGTGACGGGTAGCTTCATGAGCGAAGCGAGGCGAATTGCCGGGCGCATGTAGTCGGCAAAGACCAGAAACGTGCTGCCCATCGGCAGGAAGCCACCGTGGAGCGCCATCCCGTTGAGGATGCCGCCCATACCGTGTTCGCGGATGCCGAAGTGGAAGTTGCGGCCGGCTCGCTCCTTCGCCGTGAAGCTCGGACTCTTCTTGATCCGAGTCTTCGTCGAAGGATCGAGGTCGGCGCTGCCGCCGACCAGCGACGGAACCAGTTCTGCTGCCCTCTGGATCACATTGCCCGACAGCACGCGCGTCGCCACCGAGGGCGCGTCGCCGGCCGCTTTGTGCAATTCGGCGTAGAGGTTCTGAGGCACCGTGCGGGCCCGGAATGACTGCCACGCTGCGTGCTTCGCTGGATGGGCCTGCTCGTAAGCTTGCATGGCTTGTTGCCACTGTCGTCGAAGGTGCTCGTTCTTTGCTGCGGCGGTCTCGAACACGGCCTTGGCGCGGGGGTCGACATGGAACGCTTCTTGTGACATCCCGAGTGCCGCTTTGGTCAAACGGATTTCGTCGGCCCCAAGGGGCGCTCCGTGCACTTCGTGGGTGTTTGCCTTGTTGGGGGAGCCCTTGCCAATTGTGGTCTTGCAGCAGATCAGGCTTGGACGGGTTGGCTCGTCGATCGCGGCCGTGAGGGCGCGCCGCACCTGATGCATGTTGTGCCCATCACAGCTTTGGACGAACCAGCCATAGGCCTCGAATCGCTTCTTCGTGTCTTCGCTGTAGGCGATCTCCGTGTGACCTTCGATCGTGATGCCGTTGTCGTCGTAGAGATAGACGAGATTCGAGAGCTTCAAGTGGCCTGCGAGAGATGCCGCCTCATGGCTGATGCCCTCCATCAGATCGCCATCGCTGACAATGCCAAACACTCGGGTCGCGAGTAGAGGGTTGTCGCACTGCGCGGCTTCCATCAGCGCCGCGATTGCCATGCCCACGCCATTGCTGAGCCCAGCGCCCAGCGGTCCGGTCGTGGTCTCGACACCTGGCGTCTCCCCGACTTCTGGATGTCCTGGTGTCTTGCTGTGCAACTGGCGGAACTGCTGGATGTCGGCCAGTGACACGTCGTAGCCGGACAGATGCAAAAGCGAGTAGAGCAGCATCGAGCCGTGGCCGGCCGAAAGCACGAAGCGATCACGGCCGGGCCAGTTCGGGTCCAGCGGGCTCCACTTCAGGAACTCCGTCCACAGCACGACTGCCGCATCGGCCATGCCCATCGGCAGCCCTGGGTGGCCCGATTCGGCCTTCTGCACCGCATCGATCGACAGGCAGCGGATCGTGTCGGCAGCGAGTTGGAGTGGGTCTTTGACGTCGAGCATGGCGGCGAACCATAGCGACTCGTAGGCGCCCACGGCAACGCTGCGAGCCGACCCTCGCGGGATGGCGGCTGTCCCCCCTAGGCGACAATCGACGTCTGAGTTCCTCCCCTCCCGTTCTGAGGCGACATGCAGCGTGGCATCATTCACGAATGGACGAGATCTCAAGAGTGATGCAGTTCGGGTTCGGATCGACCTGCCTGGTGTTCCTCGCCAAGGTCACGGCGCAGGAAGGAGTAGACCAGGCATTCCTGCGCGTGGGAGACCTGCTTCAGCCCGCCCCCTGCAGTAGTCCGTATCTCACCACCGCACCGGTGCACGGTCGGCGTCATCTGCGCGGCGAAGAGACGTGGGTCGAGTTCGGCTCGGATGTCCCTTCGCAGCCCTACGTGCTGAAAGAGCAGGCGAACGCGTGGTTCAGCGAGGACGCCTTCCGGATGGTCCTTTCGGACCTCTTGGACCGAGACGAACCGAGCCTTCGGATCTTGCAGGGTGGCTCGATGCTCATGGTGTCGCAGAGCCTCCGCGCACCGATTGGGTCTTTGCTCGACGAGCTGCGCCAGCGTCTGCCGCCGATCGTCCGCTTCGATCTGCAGTTGGTGCGCATCGATGCCGAGGGTGAACACGTCATGCTCGCGCGCAGTCTGGAAGTCAGTGCTGGTCGTCGCGGGTGGGCGAGTGCTGTCCAGGAGTCGAACGCTGTGTTCGAGTTCGACGTCGAGATCGCGCAGGGCTCGGTGACGGCAAACCCCATTGCGACTCGCTGGGACTGCGGCGCGATGGTCGCGGTGCGTCCGATCGTCGCCCTCGGTTCCCCCGACGGGTGGTTCGAGGTACTCGCTCGCGTGGTGGAGCCTGGGGCAGAGAGTCGATTCGAGTCCGGGGAGACTGCGTGCGGCGCGATCGACCGCATTCACCAAGTCGTCCACGAGTTCGCTGGCGTGGTGCAGGGGCGGGTCGGCGGTGCCGTCCGCCAGCGTTGGCAGGGGGCTGCGGCTGCGTTCGAACTGCGGCTTGTCCCGACGTGGCAAGTGCCGGCCCCGACTTCCGTAGGCGCGCGTGACGTGGAGTATCTTCCGCGGTGGCCGGACTTTCGTGGCTTCCGCAGCGTGCCCTGGTTGCGTGAAGGGAGCGAGGAAGTCCCAGCAGTGATCACCGAGTTCCAGTCGGCGTTGGAGGCCGCCAACGCTGTGGCGCGTGCGGCGGAGAGTGTGACGGCAAACTTCGGCATCGACGCGGAGGCAACCGCACTGCGCGCCTTGCAGCGTGCTCGGGTCCAGCAGCAAACTGCGGTGTCCATCCACATTGAAGCGTTCGATGCTCCCGCTGGCAGTAAGCCCGGTGATGACGGGTCGCTGCCTTTAGCTCGTCGTCTGGCTGATGTCGAACTGCAGACAGTGCTTGGTAGTTGGGCCTGTGTCACGGCCTACGAGGAGTTGGGCTACGTGCCGGATTGGGATGTCGAGGTCGCACAGGCAGCCCGCATCCCGGATCCCAAGGTGGAGCGGCTCGCTGCGGGCCTGTTCCTCAACGTTCGCTGCGGCGACAACCTCGTCGAGATCGAGGGCGAACTGTCTTGGCGCGGTGCGATTGAAGGACGGCTGGTGCAGCTGAACCAGGTGCTGCGGTCGGGAAGCATGGTGTCGGCTACGGCGGCGAGCAGCAACTCGGCCGTGGCCCACGAGCAGCCATCCGTGCAGCTCCCGGCCGACATCGTTCGGATCGAGTCGATCCCTCTATCGCGGTTGCCGGTACAGGGGCAGTTGCCCCTGCGCCGCGACCATGCTGCCACGTGGCGGTGCACTTCACCACTGCTCGCGGTGGGACGGGAGCTGATCGTGCTGGTGCGGCGGGCAGACTGAGCCGGCTGATCAGTGGCCTTCGCGCACTGCGTTGACGTTCCACCGCGGGATCGTGATCGCAACGTGACCGCCTGCGGGTTGGCGCAGGAGCCGCGCCTGACATCCGAGGCGCGACTCCAGTCCGGTGTCTCGCGCCTCGTCCAGCTGATCCAACTCGTCTTCGCTCGGTTCGCTGAAGCAGTCGAGCCCGCTTCGAATCTTGACGTGGCACGTCGAGCAGGCGCAGACACCGCCGCATGCATGGTCGAGTGCCAGCCCCTGAGTCATGGCGGCTTCGAGGAGCGACTGTCCGACCGCCAGCGTGAACGAGCGGGAATCGCCTTCGATCTGTAGTTGAACTTGCTGAGTCATGTCGGCGTGGCCGGCGGTTCTAGCTATGGCTTTGCTCGTCGCCTAGTGCGCGCTTCACCGCGGAACTGATGACGTCGTCAGCGATCGTAGCGGTCAGCTTGCTCAGTTCCTCGGTCGCGGCCTTGAGCGACGAGGCGTCAGCGTCGGCTTGGAGCAGCTTCTCGAGCGCACGCGCGGACTTCTGGACAGCAAAGGTCTGGTCGGGGGGGAGCGACGCGAGCTGAAGTGCCTTGCGTGTGCCGCTCACCATGGCCTGCGCCTTGTTGCGCAAGTCGATCGCTTCGCGTGCGACATAGTCCGACTGCGCATTCTCGATCGAGTCGAGCATCATGCGTCGAACTTCATCGCGCGACAGACCAAACGTCGGCACGACCTGGATCGAGGCCTCGTGGCCAGTCCGCTGTTCGATGGCAGTCACGCGCAGGACGCCATCGGCATCGACCAGAAACGTCACCGCGATGCGTGGCAGGCCGGCCGGCATGGGCGGCAAACCGTGAAGCGTGAAGCTGCCCAGTTGGCGACAATCGCGGACGAGCTCCCGTTCGCCTTGGTAGATGTTGAGGGCTACGGCGGTCTGTCCTTCGACGGCGATCGAGAACTCCTCCGTCGCGCTGGTTGGAATCGTGCTGTTGCGCAGAATCAGCTTTTGCATCGCACCGCCGAGCGTCTCGATCCCGAGGGACAGCGGGATGACGTCGAGGAGCAGCAGTGACTTGTCGTTGCCAGCAAGCACGTCAGCCTGGATGGCGGCGCCGAGGGCGACGGCAAGGTCGGGGTCGACTCCGGTGTGCGGTGCGCGCCCTAGTTCGGCATGGAGCAGATGCCGCACCATGGGGATGCGCGTGCTGCCGCCGACCAATACCACATCGTCGATTTGAGCGGCGGTGAGCGAGGCATCGCTCAGGGCACGGCGGCAACAGGCGAGTGTACGTTGAAGGTAAGGTGCCAGCAGCCCTTCGAACTCTGCGCGATCGATCTTGATGTCCAAGGGAGCATGGCCATCGAGCTCGAGTCGCAGCGTTGCAGTGGTGGCCGAACTGAGGGTGATCTTGAGACCTTCAGCGGCAGCTCGCACTGCCTGCAGCATGTATGGATCCGGGGCTGCTACCGAAACTGCTCCGAGGATGCGCTCGACGAGCAGTTGGTCGAAGTCATCGCCCCCGAGATGCGTGTCGCCGGACGTGGCAAGAACGCGAAACACACCGCTGTCGATGCGCAGAATCGAGACGTCGAAGGTGCCACCACCGAGGTCGTAGACCAGGACGGTGCCGTCCTTGCTGCCGTCGATGCCGTAGGCAAGCGACGCTGCCGTTGGTTCGTTGACGATTCGCAAGCACTCGAGTCCGGCGAGGTGCGCTGCATCTCGGGTTGCCTGGCGCTGGCCGTCATCGAACCATGCCGGCACCGTGATCACGGCTGCCGACACAGGTTGGCCCAGTGCATGCTCCGCAGTGGACTTCACTTTCTGGAGCACCATCGCCGCGATCTGTTCGGGTGCGTAGTCGTGATCCGCGACCGCGATGCGGGCGAGATCGCGTTCGCCACGGTGTACGCGGTACGGGAGCAGCCTGGCCTCGCGATCCACTTCGGCGCCGGCTCGACCGATCAGGCGCTTGGCCGAGAAGACGGTCCGTTCCGGAAACGACAGTCGAAGGGCCTTTGCTTCGCGGCCGACGATCGTGCGGCCGTCAGGATGGAAGCAGACGATGCTCGGAATCAGCGGCTCGCCGTCCTTGTCACGCAGTACCCGAGCGCCCCTGCCGGCGCGGATCGCGGCCAAAGAGTTGGTCGTGCCAAGGTCGATGCCAATGACAAGTCGCGGTGCGGGTGGCGAGGCAGTCACGAAGGGCCTCCAGCGGCGCGGTCACTGAGATCCTTGAGTGCCTTACGCACGTACTTGCTTTCGTGCAGCTTTCGAGCCGCCATGGCAAAGTCACCTGCGGCACAAGCCCGCAAAACGTGTGAGTAGACCTCGTCGCAGGCGCTGTTGAGGCGCGCTCGCAAGCTCGGCAGCGTCGTCTCGTCGGCAAAAGCAACTTCTTCGGCGAGGTCGAGCGCGGTTGCCAGAAACTCGGGGTCAAGGGCGCGCTCATCGCCCAAGCGGCCGGGGGCCCTCAGGTCCAGCAGGGAGCGCGCGCGTTCCCATCGGTCCTTCAGCACGCGCCAGCTGTCGTTGATTTCGGCGGCACGCGCGAGCACGGCCGCGCAGTCGGCAGCTCCCTGTGCGCGATGCAGGTCTGGATGGCAATCGCGCGA
>CAMBXM010000041.1 GCA_945871815.1 Singulisphaera sp. GP187 | reverse complement strand
ACGTGGGCGCGATGGCAGGCCTCGCTGGCGTAGATGTTGCCGACCCCGACCAGGACGCGGCCGTCCATCAGCATCGACTTCACGCTCGCCTTCTTGCCTCGTTTGCACGCGAACAAGAAGGCGCCGTCGAATGCCTCTTCGAGCGGTTCCTGTCCGAGTCCGCGAAGCAACTTGTGGGTCGCAAAGGTCTCGGCCCTCGCCACGTCGAGCATGCCGAAGCGGCGTGGATCGATGAAGCGAACTAGTTGATCGCCGAAGTCCATGCGCCAGTGCTCGTGCAGACGCCACTCCGGCCGCGCTGCGCGGGCTCCGATCGGGTCGACGAGGAACCGCCCCGTCATCCCCAGATGCACGATGGCCGACGGCATGCCGTCGCCCGAGAAGCGCAGCAGGAGGTACTTCGACCGGCGATCGATGCGCAGGCAGGTGCGGCCAGCAAGGTCGTGAACCGCCTCGAGCGGGATCGGGAAGCGCAGGTCGTGCCGCTTCAACTCGACCGCGAGGAGGCGTCTGCCTGCGAGCAGCGGCTCGGCGCCACGACGAACGGTCTCGACTTCTGGCAGCTCGGGCATCGGCGGGCCGATCCTACGCGGCGCTTCGCAGGGCCGCGCTTGCGCGCCGCGGCTTCGACATCAGGGCTGGATGGTCCCGATACCGGCGTTGCTGGCGACAAAGCCCAGCGCGTTCGCCGCGTCGCTGACGAAGGCCTGATTGGTGAAGCGCTGACCCAGCAGGCCGACGAGGCTTGGCACTGGCAAGGTGAACGTTGCCGTTCCAGCTGTCTGCAGTTGGAAGAACGTCGAATCGACGGAACTCAGGATCGGGCAACCGGGAGCACCAAGCGGCCCAAGGTCGATCGGGAGCACCCCGAGCTGCGAGTCGATCGTGACCGAGGTGCCGAGCGTCATGATGTAGACACCGCCGGCGGTCGGCATGTTGTTGATCGAGAGGTTGAACGGGTCGCCGAGCGAGGGCGCAGTGACTGCGGTCATGATCGGAATGCCGACGGTGCCGGCGCAGCCCGTGCCGAACGAGACCCATGGCTCGTTCGCGGGGATGTGGAACTCCGTCAGTACCCAGTTGCCGGTCTCGCTGTCGGCCTTGATGACGACGCGGTCGAAGAATGCCGTGGTCTGAAAGAACTTCGGCGCGACGGTCGCGAACTGTGATGAGTTGATCTGTGCAACCAGCGAGTTGTCACTGCGGCGGCGAAACTCGATCACCAGGCCACCGCTCCAGTCGCCGACCGAGCAACCGAACTCGATGCCCGGCACTTGCAGATCGATGGTCGCGTCGAAGGCGTTGAAGAACGACAGCGGCGCCACGACTGAGAGGGCTCCGGTCGTCGCGTCGCGCGCCAAGCCTTCACCGCCGCCGACGTTGAAGTTGTAGAAGCCCTGTACTGCGACGTTCGGGCTGAGTACCAGGTTCGCGATCTGCGCGGTGTAGGGGCTGCCGGCGCCGCGCAGGGCATCGAGGTTCGTTGGGCCCACCGGCAGCGCATCGACATCGACGCGCGTCGACACTGTGGTCATGGCGGGGATCTCGGTGACCTGGGCACACAGAGGTGCCAGGAGGCTGCCGAGCGCGAGGGACGTGCGCATCAGGGACATGGGAGGGCTTCCTTGCGAGCGCACGTTGGCAGGGAGTCGAGCGCTCGACGGGTGTGGGGTCGTTCGGGAGGACGGAGGATAGCCGCGCCGGCGGGCGCGGTTCCACCATTCCGGCCATGGCGGCGGCCTTTCCGGTCCACGTGAGTGGCCCGGAGTCTTTGGTCGGCCAACGGGCCCCGACGCCGTTGGCGACCTGGGGGCCCGTCCCGCCTTGGCGACCTGGGGGCTCAGTGGTCGAGGTCGCGCAGGCCTTGCTCGACGGCGAGGAGTTGTTGGCGTAGGCCCTGGAGGGTCGCCTCCTGCTGCGCGATCACCTGCGGCGGCGCTTTGGCGCGGAAGCCCTCGTTGCCCAGCTTTGCCGCCATACTCGCGATCTGTGATCGCAGCTTGTCCTGCTGCTTGCCCAGCTTGTCGCGTTCCTTGTCGAGGTCGACGACCCCGAGCAAGAAGGCCGTTCCGTCCCCGACGACGACTGCGGCGCTATCTCGTGTACGCTCCTGCGTAGGGGAGATCGCGATCGACTCGGCGGTGGCCATGTGCGCAAGGAGCGCTTGCCCGCGCAGCAGAATCTTGGCGGTCTGACCGCTCGCCTGGATCCGCAGCGCGATGCGCGTGCGTGGTGCGACTTGGTAGCTGGCGCGCGCTTCGCGGATCGCGGCGCACCATTGCTGCACGCACTTGAGGTCGCTGTCGGCCTCCTCGGAAATCCACGTTGCCGTGTGTTCCGGCCACCGCGCGTGCACCAGCAGCGCGCTCCCTTCGAGTTCGCGATCGATACCCCGGACGGGCGCGAGGTCGCACAGGTTTTGCCAGAGCGTCTCGGTCAAGAACGGCACGAACGGGTGCAGGATGCGCAGCGTCTGGTCGAGCACGGCGGCGAGCACCTGCTGCGCGAGGGCACGTTCGGCCGCCGGCGCCTCGTCGCGGAAGCGCGGCTTGACCAGTTCGAGGTACCAGTCACACAGCTCGCCCCAGAAGAACTCACGCGCTGCTGCAATCGCTGCAGCCGGGTTGTACGACGACAGGGCTCCGTGCACGTTGGCATGGGCGGCCGCCAGGCGCGACAGGATCCAGCGGTCTTCGAGCGGCAGCGACGCGAGCGGGCGCTCGGTGAACGAGGCGCCGTCGAGGTTGAGGAAGGCAAACCGCGCCGCGTTGAACAGCTTGTTGCAGAAGTTGGCGCCGACTGCGAAGCGATCGCTCACAGCTTTCGCCGGCGCGAGCCCCTGCTTTCCGTACTGGCCGACGAGATCGAACGGCTGTTTGGTGACGGGGTCGATGTAGGTGCCAAGGTACGGACCGGGCTTCGCGGTCGCGAGGTCGATCAGTTGCTCTGGCTCGCCGTCTTTGGTGAACGGCGAGATCGCTTGCACCGGCAAGCGAATGTCCTGCGTGCCGGTCTGCAGTTCGCAGACCACATAGCGAAGTGCGTCGGCGCCATACCGCTTGATGATGTCGAGCGGGTCGATGCCGTTGCCCTTGCTCTTGCTCATCCGCTCGCCCTTGCCATCGAGGATGGTGGCGTGCAAGAAGACGTCGCTGAACGGCACGTCGCCAAGGTTGTAGAGCCCAGTGATCACCATGCGCGCGACCCACAGCGTGATGATGTCGCGGCCGGTCACGAGGCACGAACCGGGATACCAGTAGTCGAGCGCGCTCTGGTTGTCGCCGCGCGCACCGAGCGACGGTTGGCCGGGGTCGACCCTGGCGGACAGAGGGTCAGGCCAGCCCAGCGTGCTGTGAGGCCACAATGCCGAACTGAACCAGGTGTCGAGGACATCGGGATCGAGTTCGAGTCCGGCACCTTGCAGCACCACACCAGTCGTCGCGTCGGCAGTGTCGTCGCGGAAGCAGATCTGCACTTCGACGGTGGCCGGCGCGCCTTCCCTCTTGAGGGCTAGTAGCGCATCGGCGACCGACAGACGCGAGCCGTCGGGCAGCACGATCCAGGCCGCGACATCGTCGCGCCGCAGTTGGCCTTGCAGCACCGACTCGAGCATCAAGAGGTGCTGCTTCTGCATCTCGCCGCGCCACACCGGAATGCGATGGCCCCACCAGAGCTGGCGGCTGATGCACCAGTCGCGCTTCTCGGCAAGCCACTGGTCGTACATCTTGCGATAGCGGTCCTGGTCGGGATGGAAGCGCACTTGCATGCGGGCGTTGCCGTCGGCCAATGCCGGCAGCGCCCCCGCGGCGGCGTCGAGTGCTGCTTGTGCGAGCCCCTTCGAGCGAAACTGCTTTGGCGTGCCAGCACCCATGGTGATGCCGCCGTCGACATCGGCCATGTGCACGAACCACTGCTTGCTGAGCCACGGCTCGACGATGGTCTTGCTGCGGTCGCTGTGGTCGATCTCAATCGTGCGGTCCTCGATCTTCTCGACCAGGTTCTGCGCCTGCAGGTCCCGCAGGATCTGCTTGCGGGCGTCGAAGCGATCGAGGCCGAGATACGGGCCTTCGGCGCTGATCGTGCCGTTGCCATTCAGCACGTTGATTGCACCGATCGAACGGTGCCGCTGCCACACTTGGTAGTCGTTGGGGTCGTGCGCGGGCGTGATCTTGACGCAGCCGGTGCCGAGCGCCGGATCGGCCCATTCGTCCGTGATCAGCGGGATCGTGCGGCCGGTCAGTGGCAGCGTGATCTTGCGGCCCTGCTTGGCCAGGGCAGCGATCTGGATGAGATGCGGCAGCAACTCTTGCTCGCGCTGCAGCAGGCGTTCGAGCTCCTGTTCGGCGACGGCGCGCTCCTTGTCGGCGGCGCCTTGCACCTTGTGCCGCTGCGCCTCGATGGCGGCACGCAACGCCATCGCCGGATCGGGATGAATCGCGACGGCGGTGTCGCCGAGCATCGTCTCGGGCCGCGTCGTCGCCACGATCACGTGCTCGGGCTCGCCGGGCTTGCGTTCGTGCAACGGGTAGCGCAGGTAGTGGAACTTGCCCTGAACGGTCTCCTTGTAGAGCTCGTCGTCGGCGACGGCGGTCTGCAGCGCGCAGTCCCAGTTGACGAGTCGGTTGCCGCGGAAGATGAGTCCGTCCCGGAACATCTTGAAGAACGTGTGGCGCACAGCGCGGGCACACACCGCATCCATGGTGAAGCGGGTGCGGTCCCAGTCGCACGAGCAGCCCATGCCCTGCTGCTGCGCGATGATGCGCTTTTGACTCTGCTCCTTCCATTCCCAGATGCGCTCGACGAGAGCCTCGCGACCGATGTCGTGGCGCGTCTTGCCTTCGATTTCCTTGAGGCGCTTCTCGACCACCGCTTGGGTGGCGATGCCGGCGTGGTCGGTGCCCGCTTGCCACAGCGTGTTGTCGCCGCGCATGCGATGCCAACGAATCAGCAGATCCTGCATGACGTTGTCCATCGCGTGCCCCATGTGCAGCGCGCCGGTGACGTTGGGCAGCGGCATCATGACGACGTAGCGATGCTCGCGTGCGTCGGGGAAGGCGGCGAAGGCCTTGTGCTCGCGCCAACGCGAGGTCACCGCGGGTTCGAGGGTGGCGGGTTCGTACTTGGCGGGCAGCTCGGTCGTCATCTGGGCGGGGGAGTCTAGAAGTGGATTCAGAAAGCACCAGCAGCCGCGATCGGCCCCGACGCCCGATGCCAGCGTCGCGAACTCACTGCCGAACCTCCAGATCCCGTTCCGAATCTAGTCCTTGCCCGCTCTCGCCGTGCTCCGGTCTTGGACCAGGAGCGGTGCTGTCGGCATGAGAGCGGGGCGAAGCACGCGTACACCTGCATCGTGCGAACGTCTCGCCCCTGGCCGGGCGTGGCGGCGGCGTTGGGTCGATGGTACGGCCAGGTGCCAGGTAGCCCGAGGCCGATCGGGGGTCCGGCAAGGTGCCCGGCTGACAACTGCCCTTCCGTGAGGTCCAATCCCCATGTGCGTTCCTCGTTGCTGCTGCTGCTCTTGGCTGTCGCGTCCTTTGTGCTGGCGTACTTCTTCTGGCCGATCGAGGAAGTCGCCGTGGTGGCGCAGGTCCCGATCGAGACGGAGATGCAAGAGCGGGAACTGCCGCGGCAATCGGAGACCAGGAGCCCCGATCGGCGCACGGAGGTCGGGCCGACGCGGCCGAAGCCCGCAGCCGGAATCGCCATCGTGCGGGTGTTGGTTTGCAACGGGGCCGGCGTCCCGGTCGCGGGTTGCGTGATTCAACCCGGCAAGGTTGCGCCCAAGACCTCGGACGAGAACGGCATTGCCGAGTTCGAACTGAAGCCAGGCCGCCACTGGATCGAGATCAAGCCTGCCGACGCACGTGCCGGCAACGTGCTGCGCCAACGTGTCACTGCCACAGCGGGGGAAGTCGTCGAGGCGCGCGCCGTACTCGTTGCCGATGCCGGTGGCCAAGTCTGGTGCCGCGTGGTCGCTGCCGAAGCCAATACCCCGCTGGAGGGCGCACACGTGCTCGTCTACCCGTACGGGGAAACCGAGTCCGTAACCGATGCGGAGGGCCTGGTCGCGATCGATGTGGCCGGTGACTACGAGTTCTTGGTCGTGCAGAAAGAAGGTCGCGCCATGCGCCGTGTCGTGCCGATCGCCAAGAGCTTTGGCGAAGACGGCGTCATCGAGGTGCCATTGGCAACTGCGGCGGACTTGTCGATCACCGTTGTCGATGCCTCGGGCGAACCCTTGCCCGATGGCCTGGTCACGGTGACGGCGATGCCGTGGTCGCTGGTGTATCCCGCCAACGCGCCACCGCGCGGCATGCCCGAAGTGTGGACCGCGCAGCTCGACGATCGCGGTGCCTGTGGGTTTGCCGACCTCCCGGCCGCCGTGTCGCTGGTGATTGCTGTACAGCCCCCAGTGGGGACCGCGGCGGCGGCGACGCAGACGTTGGAACTAGCGTCCGGCGCCAACGCCCATCGCATCCAACTGACGTCGCTCGGTGCCATTGTAGGCCGTGTGCTCGACGCGGCCGGGACTCCGGTGCCCTCTGCACGTGTCGCGGCAGTGCTGGTCCACGGCGATGCGGTGTTGGATGTCCTCGCCGAGAACGTCGATGGTCTCGCGGTGCTGACCGAACCCGATGGCAGCTTTGAGTTGAAGGAACTCGATCCCGGATCCTGGGCTTTGGCCGTGCAGGGGACGCCGGGTTGGGTATCGCCCTGCGCTCGCGTCGAGGTTCAGGCTGGCGCGACCGCCCGCATGGAGCTGAAGGTCCAGCGCTCGCTGTCGATTTCAGGACGACTGACCGGCCCGGGGAATCGTCCGATCAGCGCCTTCGAAGTGCATGCCATGAGGGGCGACACGCAGGTGGCCTCGGCGGTCACCGATCGCGACGGCCTGTTCACGATCGAGTCCCTCGCGCCGGGCGATTACGAGGTCACCACGGAGCTCTACGACCAGGACTTGGCGATGCGCGAACCGGTCAACGTGCCGGCGGGGCGAACGGGGCTCGAGGTCAAAGTCGCATCGGTAAGCGGATCGTTGCGTGGACGCGTCAGCGGCTCGGGCGAAGTGCAGCCAGACACGTTCGTGCGCGGCTTTCGTCGCGCGGGCGGCGAAGTGGTCGGCGGGCGCGTCGATCTCGATGGTCGGTTCGAGTACGGCCGCTTGCGGGAGGGCACTTGGGACTTCGTGGCCCAGGATGGTTCCGGGCGCGTCGGTGTTGTGCACGGCGTCGTCGTGACGGCACAACAATCGACGGACGATGTCGTGGTCGAACTCGCGCGCGGCGGCGTGGTGCGGCCGATGCACCCGCTGGCGGATGCGTTCGCGGTGGTGCGCGGCGACGACGTGGCGATGCGCGGGCCGCTCGAACGCGGATTGCCGGGCGAGGCCGCGGTGCCGTCGGGGTCGTGGACGGTGGTGTTCTTCGTTCGCGGGCGCGCGATCGCGCGGCGCGATGTCACGGTGGTCCCCGGGCAGCAGATCGTCGTCGACGGCAAGTGAGGGCATGTCGCTTCGCCGAGGTCGCGAGGCGTCAGTCAACAGGAACCGTACTGGGTCGTCCTGGCTATCGAGACGTGGGTCGGCGCGAGTGCCGAAAGCGTCATGGACTGGGCATTGATTGCATTGGTAGTTCGGGGTAGGAGAGTGATCTCGGGGCTGAGGGTCAGCCTCGCGGCAAGGGCCCCCGGCAAGGGCCCCCGGCAAGGGCCCCCGGCAAGGGCCCATGAGATTGCTTCGATGAAGCTCGAACTTCTGCGAAAGGCCTTCGCCTGTTTGGTTCTGGTCGGCAACCTTGCGTTTGCGCAAGTGTGCGCCGTGTGCAACCCGGTCGTGGACGACGGTAGCCCGGTCAACGATGCGTGCACTACGGTCATCGTCACTTGGGGTGGTTCCCTTTCCGGGGAGTGCAAGCTGAACCCTCCCCCGAAGTGCGTCGCTCGTGCGAACTGCCTCTTCTCCGTCACAATCCAGATCGTGGATCACGGATGCGGCGTTCTCTACAGCCAGTCTTACTGCACTCAGCACGTGGACGCGGCCGGGCATCCTGTCGGATCACCAGCCTGCACTGCTGAGTCGTTCCTCTTCGCCAATCCGAGTTCCGTCACCGACTATCCAGTTGTGTGCGGCAAGCAGGACAGTTGGGTCTTCCGACGCTACTACGGCAACCAACCGGTCCAGATCATCGCTGCCCCGAGCGGTACCTGCAGTGCCTGTCCCCAGAACTTCGTGCCAGCAGGGGGCTGAGTCATGGTGAGCCACAAGTGGGCACGGATCCTCTCTGTTGTCCTGGTCGTCCTGGTCGGTGCATGGTTTGCCAGCAGGAACTCAGTGGTCGAGGTGCCGGTGACAGAACACTCTGTCCCCAGGGCTCATCAGGAAGCAACGCCGCTGCCAGTTCGTGGAGAAGATGGCCCGACGCCAGTGAAGGCAGAACCAGCCGCTACGAGCGAGAGCGCTAGTTCCGCTGAGACGGTGGTTCGGGTCGCAGCTGCGGTGGAACCTACCCTCGAGGCTCAGGCTATGGCGTTCCTGGCCCAGCCGAGCGGTAGCGATGTAGGCATCAACACCATTCGCAAAGCCCTTCAAAGCGCGCTGCAGCCGCCTGCTGAGTTAGATCCGTTTGTGGAGCCAATGCCCTCGGTGGACGAGCTTCGGCAGAACAAGGACTACAACCCCGCGCGTGCCGAACTCGGAGGAGAAGACCTCCGAGTCCTGGAAGAGTTGATTGCAGAGTATGGTGCGAAACTGCGATCGGCCAAGCGAGACGTTCATCTCGCCGACCGACTCGCACTGGCCGAAGCGATCCAGAACGGCGACTTCGTGACCAAGCCAAATGGCTCGGATCCTGATGGAATCGGACGGAAACTCCGGGCGGAGGCCAAGGCACGTAATCCCGATGGCAGGTGGCTGTCGGGGGAGTTGCCGGGGTCGGACTTCTCTCACAATCGATTCGTGTTTCTCGAGCAATCGAGGTACCCAGCCTTCTTTGCCGCGCAGGACGCAATCAAGCTTCAACGCGCGGAGTTCGAGATCGCCGTTCGGTCTATCTTCTTGGCCGCTGCGCGTTCTCGCCGCTAGTTGACGTCAGCCTGATCCGTTGTTTGTCGCGATCGGAACGCTGGGCGCTCAGCGTAGCCCGCGCGCCGTGGCCCCGATCGCGACCAGCAGCAACAAGGCCCCGAGCGGCACGAGCACGATGCCCGCACCCGGATCGCCGCCGACCGGCAAAAGCCCGCCGAGGAAGAACCCGGCCGGCATCGCCAGCAGTGCCCCGGTCAGGCACGGGGAGGCCCATCGCGGCGGACTCGGCATCGCGCCCGCAGTGAACGCGAACGCGATGTGGACCAGCGACAGCCCGATGCCGTGCGCGTGCGCGAGTCGCCACAGGAGCCGCCGCGGTTCGTTGCTCGCGTCGAGATAGGCCGCGACCTTGAAGCCGTGCAGCGCTTCCAAGCTGACGCCGAGCAGCGCGAACACGAACAGTGCCCACCAGCCGATCCGCAGGTGGCGCGTGCGCAAACTAGAAGGTGTGTCGAGACCGTTCATTCGGCGAGGAACACGGGGCGGTCGTCGCGGCGGGCGAGGATGCGGCGGAAGGTGTCCCACTGCATCCCGCCTTCGTCCAGCAGGATCTCGGTGCGCGCGCTGCGAGTCGAGGTGGCGGCGAACTCGAGCTGGAGGCGGGCTGTGGTTTCCTGGCAGCGCCCGGTCTCGGCCAACTCGTCGTAGCCCGCGAGCGATGGCGCACTGGGCAGCGTCATGAGCGACCGCCGCGCGACGAACCGCACGGCGTAGTAGGGATCGCTGAGCAGTTGCGCGAGGTACGGCTGCAGCCAGTCGTGGCCCGAGGCCGCGCGCGCCGGCTCATAGCCCGAGCTCCACGCGGCGAGAGCGCGGATGCCGGCGTCGCCCTGCAGCAGCCAACGCGGCCCCGCGGCAACGCTGCGCTGGTCCTCGTCGAGGGGGCTCGGTTCGGTTCCGTACCACTCCTGCAGTCGGTTCTGCGTCCACTGCAGCGTGCGATCGAGATGGCACAGATTGCATGCGTTCGGCCTGCCGGTCTGCAGTTCGCGGGCAACGCTCGGCGACTCGATCGAATGACTGCGCATCGCCTTCATGAGCCCATAGCTCGTATGCGGCATGTGGCAGTCGTAGCACGAGCTGCCGGCAGATCGTGGCGCGTGGTGGGTGTGCGCTTGTAGAGCGGTGGCATCCTCGAACTTCGGATGGCACTGCGTGCAGGCGGCGTTGCCGTCCATGCCTTGGCCCAGTTGCGAGCTTGCCCACGCGCTCGGTTCGCGGGCGTCGTCCTGCTCCCGGTGCATACGGTGGCAGCTGGTGCAGGACAGAGAACGCTCGCCCTCGCCGCCGACGTAGCACGGAGAGGCTCGGATGCCGTGCAGTTCGCGGCCGGTCACGCGCGGCAGACCGTCGTTCCAGAAGGTGTGCGCAAAGAACTGTGGGTCCTGCTCGAGCTTGCGGTGCAACTCGGGCGCACTCCTGTCCTGCGGCGAGACCACGAGCTGGCTCTGCGCCAGTTCTTCGCCCGGCCGGAACGGCGAGCCATGGTCGCGCCATGTGTCGAAGTGCTGCTGCTTGACGATCGACACAGAGTGGCACTGCCCACAGACCTCGTTGCTGCGCGCGCTCGACATACGCGTTGGCTGGGCAACGGTGTCGTCGCTGGACTTGCCACCGTAGTGCAGGCCGTAGCGACGTAGCGGGTTCGCGTTCGCGGTCGTGTGGCGCTCGCCCGGGCCATGGCACGCCTCGCAGGCGATGCCGAACTCCGCCGCCATGGTGTCGACACGATCGGTATCGAGCCGCGGCATGCTGTGGGTCGTGTGGCACCCGTTGCAGTTGCCATTCCACGTTCCCGGCAGCGGCGGCTCGCGCAGCTGCGGCGGTATCAAGAACACGGCGGGGAACGGCAGCCAGCGCTGTTCTGCGATGCGGTAGACCATCGGCACGATGCCGAGTTCGCGCTGGTTGCCGGTTTCGTACCAGAGCACTTGCGCGTGGTGCGATCCGGTCAGCTGCACGACTTTGCGTTCGTTGCGGCGACCGCGCGCGTCGGGCGACAACCGCACGAACAGCTCGGACCCGCGCCAGTGCAGCGACACCGGGGCGCCGAAGTAGTCGAGTTGCAGGTCGTCGAAGATCGCGCGCAGCGCCGGGCGCGAGACGCTCTGTGTCATCGTGCGATGGAACGACTGCTGCCAACTTGCATGCTCGCCGGGATGGCACTTGGTGCACGTGCCGCTGCCGACGTAGCCGTCGCCGAGCCGCTCGACGGGACGTGAGGTCGGCTCCAGCGGGACGTCGGGCGTGACCGTTCGTGCGGCGATGCCAATGACGATGGCGACCGTGAGCCAGAGCACATTGGCCAGAACGACTCGTCGGGCTGCGAGGAGTCGCAGCGACAGCGGCAGCACGCAGGCGGCGGCGATCGCGGCGGTGAGGACTGGCGTCATCGTGTCACCGCACGCGCACGAGGCGCTGAGTCGGAAGGTCGAGCGCGTTCATGTGTGGCGCGAGGTCCTGCAGAAAGCGATGGCCATCGACGTAGTAACCGGCAGTGCGTTGCAGGCCCGGCACCTTGCTGCAAAACCAGTCGTTCATCACGTGCACCATCAGCTCGCGCACGTACTTGGCAAAACAGCTGGCGAGCGCGGTTGGGAACGAGCGGTCGTCGCCCTTCTCGGCAAACGTGACCGTGACGACGTCAGGTTCGCGACCGAGGCGGTAGCTCGAACTCGCGGTTGCTTCGTGCACAGTCGCGACGGCGACACCAGGGCGCAGCTCTTTGAGATCGCGCGCATAGTGCATGCGGCCGCCGCAGCGATCGGCGACGAGGTGACCGCGACCGGGCATCGCGTCGAGCAGGCGCGCGAGCACGCTGGCGTAGGCGCGGAAGTGGGCGCGGCTCTTGTTGTCGGTCTCGGCGATCAAGAGGTTCCACTCTTCGACGTCGACTGCGCGAACGGCGATCGTGCGCATGGCGATGCCGACGCTGGCCATCGACCGACGCACGAGTTCGGCGTGCAGTTCGAGCCACTGGCGGTCGGCATGCAGAGGCAGTTTCTGCGCGAGGCCCTCGTACCACGGACACTTCGCCAGTTGGTCGAGGTCGACACCGAGCCGCTGCAGCCAGCTGGCGACGTCGGTCGGGACCTCGCCGTGCAGTACGGCCCAGAAGCAGAGTGCGGTCTCCTCGATGCGTCGCAGTCCGTGCGGTCCTTGGTGCACCTTCTTGCTGTCGGCGACGCGGACCTTGTCCTTCTGGTGGCGGGTGCGGCCGACGTACTCTTCGAGCAGCGCCCACGGATCGGCGCCGTCGGGGCCGGTGAACGCACAGCCGGCGACGACCATCGGCCCGAGGATTGGCCCGAGGCCCGCTTCGTCGATTCCGGCGAGGCAGTTCATGACCTGCACCGAACCAGCCCATGCCATCGCGGTCAAGCCTGCAATCGCCGCATCACCTTGGATGGGACGGTGCCGCGGGTCGCGTCGGAACTAGCGCACGGCCGATACACGACTCTGGAGGCTCGATACGCCGATGGATGTTTTGTTGATCGAGAAGGATGCGCTGGTTCGAGACCAACTGAAGGTCGGGTTGCAGCAGTTCCCTGGCATCAAGGTGACCGTGGGCTCCGGCTATCGCGGTATCAACGAACTCAGATCCCGCACTTTCGACTGCGTCTTCCTCGGGGTCGAGCCGCTCGATCAGGAGTCGATGGGGATGCTGCAGCACCTGCGCTCGTTCGACCAGGCGACCGAGTTGGTCGCACTGGTGGCTGGGCGCGAGCCAAAGGCGATGAGCAACGAGAAGCAGCGTTTCGAGATCCATTCGCTGCTGCGAACGCCGATTGACTGCAAGGAACTGTTCTCGTTCCTCGGTCGCTTCATCGAACGCCATTCCGGCCGCGACGACGCCAATCGTCGGCCGTCTTCGGCGCCGCGTTCCACCGCCCGCACAAAGTGAGGCGAGGATCGCAAGCAGAGTCGCTGTCGCCCGCTTGCAGTCGGCCGTGGGGGTGTGCCTATACTGCGGCTCTGTGGAACCCTCGTCCGCCGATCCAGCGCGCAACCCGCGTCCGCGCGTCTCACGCCGCAACCTCTTCTTCGAGTCGAGGTATCGCAAACTTCGACGCGGTTTGCCGCAGACCATTTTTTGGTGCCCGACCTGCAAGGGTGACCGCCGCCGACGCGAAGGTTGCGTGCCCTGCGAGGGCTTCGGCAAGCTGACCAAGGAATCCGTCCAAGAGCTGATCGGCCGCCGCATGATGCCGGCGTTCCAAGCTCGGACGGGACGCTTCCACGGTGCCGGCCGTGAAGACATCGACGTGCTGATGCTCGGTCGCGGTCGTCCGTTCGTCTACGAAGTGATCGGTGCGCGCAAGCTCGACGTGGACCTCGACGAACTGCGCAAGGAGATCGAGCAGCGGGCCGAGGGCGCGATCGAGTTGTCGGCGTTCGTGCCGGTCAGCAAGAACCGCGTCGCTTACTGGAAGCAGACGAACTTCGAGAAGATCTATCGTGCCGAGGTCGCGCTCGAACAATTGCCGGCGAGTCTCGATGCCGCGCTCGCGTTTCACGGTGTTGTCGTCCAGCGCACGCCGCAGCGCGTCTCGCATCGCCGTGCCGACCTGGACCGCGAACGACTCGTCAGCGTGAAGGGACTCGAGTACATCGCGGACATGCGGCTGCAGCTGAAGGTGCAGTGCCAGCACGGTACCTACGTGAAGGAGTTCATCAGTGGCGATGAGGGGCGAACGACGCCATCCTTGTCGTCGCTGCTCGGCGTTGCTTGCCGTTGCGACCTGCTCGATGTCGAAGAGATCCTGACGCCAGAGTCGCCGTTCGCCGACGGGATCTGAGGTGCGAGCGCCCGCTGGCGCGCAGGCGCAGTCACGCTGGCGCGCTAACTCAATCGCCGCCGCGCATCACCTTGGGCAGGCCGCGGTCGAAGCGGAACATCACCATGCGGCGGGCTCGGTGGGTCGGCGTGAAGGTGTCGTCGCGGTAGTCCCCGCCTTCGATGAGCACCGGGAAGTCCGTGGCCAAGTCCATGATCGTCGAGGGCTCGAGGCCCCGAATCAGTTCGCGCCCAGCGGACCACTGCGCGGTCTTGAAGAAAGTCAGCAGGTCGAGCCTGCCGTCCTGCTCGTCGGCGGCAGCGTGGTTTGGCACCAGCGCACCGAGATACCCGCTTGCAGTGAAGAACGTCAGGCGCAACGCGGGCGTACGCACGCCGGGCATCGTGAAGCGCACCGGCCCGGAACCGTTGTTGAGTCGATAGAGTGCCGGGCTCGTGGCGTCGACCTCCGTAGGCGCGTCGAGCGGCAGTTCAGGCAGTGGCTTTTGTGGCACGGTCACCAGCAGTTCGCTGCCACGGAACAGCAGCGTCGTTCCCATCGGCGGCGCGATCGGCAGCCCGTCCTCGTCGGTGAGGTCTACTGCACCCGGTAATGCGAAGGTCGGCCGATGCGCAAACACGCGAGTCGTGCCGTTTGCGAACGGCGGCGTCAGCATCCGGTCGATCCCGAAGTGAAACTGAAGTGCCACGGCGTTCTGGCTCTGATGCGGCAGGCCGGCGACGAACCACGGGCCTGGCAGATCGTCATCGAGCAACGAAACCAACTGCTCGTGCATGCTGCGCGACTGCATGTCGGCATCGTGTTGCTCGACCCGAACGCGTACCAGCATGAGGAGAGTGCATGTGAGGGCGAGTGCTGTTGCGACGCGCCCACCGGTCACGAGTAGCGCCGCCAACCCCGCGAATGCGAGGCAGAAATAGCGGAGGTTGTGGTGGTTGTCGGCCTGGGCGAAGAATCCGGCCATCGGCACGCTCGCGAGCAAGAACCACGCGACCGCGAAGCCGAGCGTCTTGGCTCGACCCTTGCCCAGAAGGACGGTCACCGCCAGGAGTGCCGGCGCGAAGCCGAGTGGTGCGAGGGCGAGGTGTAGGACGCGCGGCAGCAGCTCGATCCGTTCTGGAGGTGGCGACCAGTACAGAGGGTTCAGGAGGCCCAAGGCGTACTCACTGAGCCCTGCTGCCATCTGCAGAGGCTCGTAGGCCGCGGCGTCGTAACCTCCCATTCGCCCCAGAATCGCGACGCGCCAGGCGACGTAGGCAATGAGGAGTGCGATGTGCGGCCAGATCGCGCTCAGCGCTCTCTTGGCGCGGGGTGTGATCGCTGCGGGGTCTTGCTTGGCGAAAGCCACCAAGAACAGCAAGCCCGGTAGGCACAGCACGGTCTCCTTGCACAACAGCGCCAGCGCAAAGCAGACCAGCGACGGCCACCGTCGGGTCGTCGACCCTTCGACATAGCGCGCGAGCAGCAAGGTGCTCATCAGTGCGAATGCGCAACTGAACCCGTCGGTGCGCGCGATCGCCCAGCCAATGGCGCCGATGTGGATGGGCGACAGGCCCCAGACGAGTCCCGCAGCAAAGGCGTAGCCGATCGAAAGCCAACGTCGCCACAGCAGCGCGACCATCGTGGCGCTGCACGCATGGACGAGCACGTTGTTGATATGTGCAAGCCATGGGTCGCTGCCCGCGACCTGGACTTCGAGCCACAGACTCAGCGTGATCAGTGGGCGGTAGAAGAAGAACAGGTCGGTGGCGCCGTACCACGGTCCCGTGAAGTCGGCGAGCACGTGCTCGAGGTCTTTGGCCCAGTGCAGCGCAAAGTAGTCGTCGCTGGCCCAGAACGGCGCGATCGGAAACCATGCGGCGAAGACGACCGCTGGGAGCCACCAGAACCAGCGCGGTAGGCCCACATCTGGAGCATCGGCTCGAGGCAGCATTGGAGATAGGGCCGGCTCAGAGCGTGCGGGAGAAGGGGCTGCGCACACTCCGCGTGGTCGCAGGGGCGGCCACCAGGAGCGAGCGGAGAGGCTGCATCATGATGTCTCCTCTGCTGGTCAGAGGATCACGCCCAGCAGGACCATGTCCATGATCATTTGCCCGTTGCAGAAGGCCTGCGTTGGGAACTTGGCCATGCGGCTGCCACTCAAGGTGCCGCGGCCGACGACGAAGTGCACTCGTGCGGGCGGCACCACCTGACCGCGAAACCGCACATCGTCCAGACCACCGAGGCCGACGAACTTCTCAGGTGGCCAGTTGTTGAACTTCTTCAGCAAGAAGGTCGCCGCCTGCGCCGCGCCTTCGATCATGAGCACGCCTGGCATCAGCGGCTTGCCCGGGATGTGGCCCGCTGCCCACCACGCATCGACGGTCCAATCCTTGTAGGCGATGAGCAGCGACTGTTCTGGGTCGTAGTAGCAGATGCCGTCGAGCAACTGGAAGGCGTCACGGTGCGGCACCATGCTGCGCAGTTCGGCCTGCGGAATGACGTCTTTGGAGACGTCGAGCAATGCGAAATCGACCAGCGGGCGAGCCATGAGTTGCGGTACCGCAGCACGGTGGCGACGGCGGGCAGAATTTCTACCCGAGAGGGTCGCCGCAGCGAAGAACTCGCCGAAACCTGCTAGCGCAACCGCACCAGATCAAACCGCTGAGCGGGCAGCTCTTCGCCGATCTTGACCTCGAACTGCGCGAGTCGGCGTTCGAAATCCGGCTTGCTCACTTCGATCTCCCATTGCCCAGGCAGGATGTTCGGGAAGTGCACTTGGCCCCGGACATCTGTCACGTCCTCGAGTTCGACGACATGCCTGCGATCGGTGGCGCGCACTTGGACGAGCGCTCCTGGCAGCGGCCAACCGCCGGCCTGCACAACCGTGGTCTGCAGCGGTAGACCGCGCGGCACGACAATGGTGGTGCCCTGCGGCATCACGACCGAGCCCTGGCGCAGGAACGAACCCGGTTGGACGTTGAGCTCCACTGGTTCCATCAACGGCTGGGCCTGGGGGCCGACATGGGCGTGGTAGAGCCCTTCCAGCACGTTTTCGAAGACCACGCTGCCGTAGTTGTCTGACGAACCGAAGAAGGTCGGGCGTCCACGGGGCTCCAGATGCGGGACCAGCCGTACCTCGGTCATGGCCAGCGGCGCTCGGTCCTGGTCGCGCAACAGCACGGAGTAGGGCGATCCTGGGGTGATCGGTAGCTTGACGTCGTTGACGAACGGGTGGTCCTGAGTGATCGAGACCGTGCTCTGTCCGCCGTTCAATCCGGGCGAGTGAACGCGGACCACGTAGCCGTAATCCGAGAACGGCACATCGTGCACTTCGAACGTCGGCGTGCCTTGTCCGAGGATGACGGGGACAACCTTGCGGAACGGTGGTGTGCTCGCGGCTCGTAGGTTCTTGAGTTCGTCGACGACCACGGAGATCGACTGGATCTGCTGCACGATGTTGGGCGTCAGGGGGATGTCACCGGCAATGACGCCGGAGGTCCAACCGGTCGTGTCGCGTCCTCGCGACGGGTGGAACACAGGGTCGGCAACGGCCACGTCGTTCGCATGCACGGGCCCACCGTCGACGACCGCCGCGCCCGGCGCATCGCCATGACTGTCCAACTCTGCGGCAATCACGAACGGCATGTCGCCAGCTGGCGGAGGCAGTTCGCCGGCGACCGTAGGATCACCCAGCCACGCGAAGGCAGCGATCGCCAAGAGGGCGAACGCGCCACCAGAAAGCACCGAGTCGCGGGGACGCATAGGACAGGAGGGGTGGGGGTTGCCGGGCGGTGGGGCCGCGTCGGCGGATGGACTGACGAGGAATAGTAACTCTCCGGACTACCGCAACCGCGAACGCCGACTCGAGACCGTCTCGAAACGGGCAGTCGAGGGCAACGACCCCGTGCCATCGGAGGCTTGGTCAGTCGCGCTGCTTGTCGGTTTTGCCGGTGGCGGCGGGTTCCCCTTCGGGTGGCGGGTCAAGTGCTTGTAGCAGTCGGTTCACCTCGCCCAAGAAGTCGCCGATCCCCTGGAGGTCGACCGGCGCGGTGCTGGTCGATGAGTTGGTAGGTTGCAGGATGCTGGCGGTCTCCTTCTCGGCGCGGCCTTCGGCAGCGAGACCGAGCCGGTCGAACATCGCGGCGGCTTGCAAGTGCACGTAAACGTCACCCTGGAAGTGACGTCGCGCCGCGCGCATGGCCTCGAGCGCGTCATTGGTCAGGCCTTCGGCTTCGAGGAGTCGTGCACGCAATACGGCGGTGCGGGCATTGTCGTCGCCGATGGGCTCGAGCACCTGGTAGGCGGCTGAGAGCGCCGCCTCCCGCTCGGCCTGGCTCGCCTGCAGTCCGATCTCGAGCAAGTGCTCGGCGACCATCGCCCGAGTGCGACTGCCGCGATCGAGTTGCAACAGGGTTGTGAGGTCCTCCTGCAAGCGCCGCGTCGACGCGGGGTCCGCGCGTTGTCGTAGCACGTCGATGCGGAAGTGAAGTAGCTCCGGCTGCGGCCCCCCCGATAGCCGTTCGGCGGCGTCGATGTCGAGCAGCGCTTCCTCGAGTTGCCGAAGGCGGTAGTGAGCCTTGGCGCGCACTACGTGCGCCATCGGCACCGCGGCATCTCGAGCCAGCACGTCGGTTGCCGCCGACAGGGCGGCTAGCAGCAATTCGCGTCGCTTCGATTCCGACAGTGGTCGATCGCGCTCGTCGCGCGAACTGCTCGCTTGCGCAAGCCAGTTCTCGGCTTCAGCAATGCCCTGTTCGATCAAACCGTGATGGCGCTCGTGCAGCAAGTAGAGCGTGCCGAGGCCGAACAGGACTGCGAGCAGCGCGGTCGCTGCGAGCAACGGCCGCCGACGAATCGCACGCAGCGTGGTCGCCACCGGGCCTGGAGCACGCGCAAGCACTCGCTCGCCACGCAAGTAGCGCTCGAGGTCCAGGCTGAGCTCGAGGGCGGAGCCGTAGCGGTTCCTCGGCTCCTTGCTCATCGCCTTGCGCACGATGGCCTCGACCGGTTGCGGCAAGTCGGCGCGAAGTCGGCGCAGTCTCGGCGGCTCGCGATCGAGGACATCGCGGAGGACGCTCTGTGCCGTCGGGCCGTCGAACGGCGGCTGTCCACTCAGCAGCGTGTAGAGCGTGGCGCCGAGACCGTAGACGTCGGCGAGTGTTCCTGCCTGTGCGCTGCCGTTGAGCACGAGCTCGGGAGCCATGTACATGGGCGTGCCGACCAGCGCACCACTCTCGGTCATCGATCCCGTGCCGGTTTCGCGCGCGAGGCCGAAGTCGGAGATGGCGACCGGCGGCGACTCGCTACTGCTGCCGTCAGACTCGGCGCGCAGCAGGATGTTGCTTGGCTTCATGTCGCGATGCACCACGCCGCGTTCGTGCGCGAACTGCAACGCGCGACCCGTTCGCGCGGCGATGGCGCAAGCCGTGCGAACTGGCAGCGGCCCGATGCAGAAGCGCTCCTGTAGCGAACTGCCATCGATGAGTTCCATGGCGAACCAGAACAGGCGCACGCCGCCGGCCGTGCCCGAGCCCTGACCCAAGAACCGGACGATGTCCGGGTGCTCGACGCGCGCCATGAGTCGGCCCTCGCGCAGAAAGCGCGCGATGGTGCGTTCGCTGAGCGTCAGGCTTGGCGGCAGGACCTTGAGGGCCAACCGTTGCCCATCGCTGCGACGGCGAGCCTCGTAGACGATGCCCATGGAGCCCTTGCCGATCTCGCGCACGATCTCGAACAGGGGCAGCGCCTCACCCAGTGCCTCGGGCGCGAACGTGTAGATGTCGCGGGCAAGGCCAAAGTCCGGATGCTGGGTCACGGCGCGGGGCTCACAGGATCTGGCTCAACCGCGCGTGGCGTCCTGGATGCGCAGCAGGGTGTCGAGGAGCGAGCCGAGGTCCTTCAAGACGAGCATGTTCGGTCCGTCGCTCGGCGCATGGTCGGGATCTTCGTGCACTTCGAGGAACAGTCCGTCGACGCCGCACGCAACTCCAGCGCGCGCGAGGAATGGCACCTTGGTGCGATCGCCGCCCGTCGAAGTCCCGGCTGCGCCGGGGCGCTGCACGGAGTGTGTCACGTCGAAGATCAGCGGCTGGCCGAACGAGCGCATCGTCGGGAAGCCGGCGAAGTCGACGACCAGGGTGCGATAACCAAAGCTCGCACCGCGTTCGGTGATCATCGCCCGCGAATTGCCGGCGCCAGTGATCTTGGAGAGCACGTTGCCGACATCCTCGGGCGCCAGGAACTGGCCCTTCTTCACGTTCACCGCTTTGCCGGTCGCCGCCGCCGCGAGCAGCAAATCGGTCTGACGGCACAGGAACGCAGGGATCTGCAGGCAGTCCACGACCTCACCGGCGGCCTCGCAATGCGAGATGTCATGGACGTCGGTCAAGGTCGGCAAGCCGAGTTGTGCCTTCACCGCTGCAAGCGTTGCGAGGCCTTCGTCCATGCCAGGGCCTCGGAAGGCATTGCCAGAGGTTCGGTTGGCCTTGTCGAAGCTGCTCTTGAAGACGAGGCCGATGCCTCGCTGCCGGCACGCTTTCGCGATGGCCTCGGCATGACGCAACGTGTGGTCACGGCTCTCGATCACGCAGGGGCCGGCGATCAGCGCGAACGGTTGACCGCCGCCAAACGTCGCGTCGCCGATCTTGACCGTGCACGGTGGTGCCGAGGCTTGCTGCATGCGGCGCATCCTACCTCGCAGCGGGCCGCTGGCTACGGCACGAGCAATCGGGCAGTGACGTCGTGTAGGCCAATGCGGAGCGGCGAGCGGCTGCCCAGATCGCCGTCGACCTGGGTTGGTGCATTCCCGAGAACCAGCACCTCGCGCGTCGTTCGCATGACCAGGTTGCGCCCGGAGCGGAGGACACCGAGGGCTGCACAAAGACCCATCGCAGCCCAGGCAATGCGCGAACGGCTGCGAAAACACAGCACGTACAACTGGTCCGACGCGGGGTCGATGTGCCGCGGCAGTCTGGCGACGCCGCCGTAGTTGCGCACCCGCGTTACCAAGACCGAAGAGAGATCGTCGAGGACCTCGCCGTCTGCAAGCGTTGCCCGCAGGGTGTGTTGAGGCCATTGGTGCACAATGGCGCCGATCGACGGCAACCACTTGGTCTTGCCGAGGGTGCCGCTGCGACGATGGTGCAGGTGCTCGACGATCGCAGCGTCGAGGCCGGCGCCGCAAAACAACAGAAAGCGACGTGACCCGGCGAGACCGATCGCGTGCGGTGTCGTTCGCAGCGAGGCGATCACGGGAGCCAGTGCGCGCGGGCTGCGTGGGATGCGGTACTCGGACGCGAGCACATTGGCCGTGCCGACCGGTAGCACGCCGAGTGGCCGTGTCGGATCTGGCATGCCGTTCAGCACTTCATTCAGCGTGCCGTCGCCGCCGACGGCAACGAGTGCGTCCCACGGTTCTGGGCCGGCAACTCGTGCGCGCGCTGCGGCGTCGCCAGCGGCTTTGGTGAAGTACACCTCGGCATGGCAGCCCAGCGATTGAAGGATCGTCGCCAGCTCGGGCGCGAGCCGTCGTGAGCGGCCGCCGCCGGCGATCGGGTTCGCGAGGATGAGGATGCGTGCAGACACCGTCCGCGCATGCTGCCGCAGGCGGTTGCCGCGGGCGAGGGCTTTTGCCGGCGGCGCCGGTACGCCACGATTCCGAGCATCCATGACGATGCCCCGCGTGCTCGTGACCGGCGCGACCGGGTTTCTTGGCGGCCACGTGGTTGCCGAGTTCCGGCACGCGTTCACTCTGGTCACCACTTCGCGCCGCGGCGGGGACTTCGCGGTCGATCTGGGCGACCGCGCGGAAGCAAACGCGATGCTGGACGCGGCGCGGCCCGACTTCGTGCTCCACCTTGCGGCCGCATCGCGCATGGCCGCCTGTGAGGCCGATCCCGATGGCGCGCGCCGCAACAACGTCGATGTGCCAGCGCAGCTCGCGGCCCGCTACGGCGGGCGGTTCCTGTTGGTCTCAACGGACCTCGTCTTCGACGGCCGCTGCGCTCCGTACGGCGCTCGCGATCCTGTGGCGCCACTGTCTGTGTATGGCGTGACCAAGGCGGAGGGCGAGGAGCGTGTGGTGGCCGCCGGCGGCCGTGTGGCGCGATTGCCGTTGCTGTTCGGGCCCGACGACCAAGGGCGCGGTGCCAGTTCGATGATCCTCTCGGCCATCGCGGGGCAGCGGCCCGTGTCACTGTTCACCAACGAGTACCGCACACCTCTGCACTGTCGGGACGCGGCCCGCGCGCTGGCCTCGGTGCTGCTGCAAACGGACCTGTCGCGAGTCGTGCACCTGGCCGGCCCCGAGCGCGTCTCGAGGTGGGAGTTCGGTCAGCGGCTGTGCTCGGTGCACGGGCGGCAACCGCACATGCTTCTTCCGGCGGAGTGCCAGGATCCGCTGCGGCCGCGCGATGTGTCGCTCCGCAGCGACTTCCCGCAGCGGAGCCTCGCCGAAATGCTCGCGGACAGCTGAACGCCCAGGACGGTCTTGGCGAGGGCCTCCGGCCATGGCCGGAGGCGCGGCGTTGACGCTTGGATCAGCCCTTCACGACGTCCCAGATCTCGGCACCGAGGAAGTCCCAAGGCAGGCGGCCCTCGTCACACTCGACAGGGTCCGGCGAGAACTGCACGTCGACCATGTAGATGATCCGACCGGTCGTGGGTGCCAGGTTCTTCGTTCCGTGGGCGACGCCCGGCGGAATACGAACGATGCGGTCCTTGCCGTCGCCGAGCACGAAACGCATGGTCTGGCCTTCGGTCGACGAGCCTTTGCGGCAGTCATGCAGCACGAGCAGCAGCTTGTCGCACGGCGGCACGTACCAGACGTCGGTCTGGCGGTGGTGCAAATGGTAGGCCTTCACGGCCTCCGGCTCGACCTCGCTGTAGTTGACTTGGCGGCACTCAAAACCGGGCAACTGCTTGTGCAACCCGCTGTCGAGGCGGCCGAGTTCTGTGATGGCGCCGCCGTCGTCGTTGAACCGCTTGAGTTCGACGATCTGCACGCCGTCGATGGCGATGCGGCCGCCATACTCCTGCACCGAGAAGGACTTCTTGGCCTTTTCGTTGATGTTGGCCTTGGCCTGCGGGTGAGAAGACGGTTTCACGGTTTGGTTCACAGAGTCTCGGGGGTCACTTGTCTCCCGCGGGCGGAGCGACCGGGAGACGCCAGGTCTCGCCAGCGGCCGGCGGGCCCTGCTCCAGGAGCAGGTCGAGCTTGTATTCGACCGCCTTCTTCTGGTCCTTGAGAAGGGGCACCCGGAACTTCAACTCGACCTTGGCGTGCTCGGTCTTTCCGTCCTTGCCGGTGCCGAAAAGCACCTCGCCGGCGGAGAGGGTGCCGGCGACCAGATCCTGGGCCTTGCACGCAGCCATCCACTTGCCCTTGTTGTCGAAGAACACGAATGTGTTGTGCTCCACAGGCACTTCGAGCGTTCCGAGGCGGACGATTTTCAGGTCGGTGTCGGCGCCCTTTGGCTCCAGGTCCTTGTCCGTGAGGCCGTAGCGCGTGAGCACAATGCGCCAGTCGGTCTTCTTGAGTTCCGGTTCTGCGGCGGCCTCCGCTTCGCCACCCTTGGCCGCACGCTCCTTTCGCTTGATCTCTGCCTGGACCTCTTTGTAGCCGAGCTTGATGGCTTCCTTGAGTTCCTTTGGCACACCCTCAGCACGGAAAGCGACGGAGTAGAGCCCCGCGGGCATCTTTGGTACTGCCAGTGGGTCGGTCACAGCCAGCGTGCCCAGCAACAACGGCGTCGTCTGGCTCCGCTCCAGTAGCTTCGTCAACGTGCCGTTCTTCTCGCTGGTCAGCCAGTCGACGGGCGCCATCGATACGGCGTGATACTCGGTCGGGAAGCCGGCCGCGTCGAGCACGTAGCGCTCGATGCCTGTTTGCGCAGCGAAGTCGACCTTCTGGTCGGCCACGCCGGTCTCGAACAGGTCCATGTTGTAGTCGCTGGTGACGAGCGAAATCAGCAGGTCGAAACCCGGCTTCAGGCTCTTCGCGAGGCGCATGCCGAGGCCCTCGATAACCTCGTCGTTCGGAACGCCCACTCGGCAGTCGATCTGCAGCTGGATGGGGTCACCCGACGAGAGGAAGGAGCCGCCCTTGACGACGAACAACTCGCTCTTCCACACCGGCACATCCTTCAGCAGCATGCCGAGTTTGTCCTTCTGAGTCTTCTTCCACTCCTCGCCGAACACCTTCTGACCGGTGATCGGGCCGAAGCCATTGCCGCCAACGAACTCCCAGACTTGGCCGCTCATGTCAACGTGGCCGAACGGGCCAGTGCCAAACGCGACGGAGCCGACCGGGTTCAGGTGGCGGTCTCGGTTGTTCGCCAGCTTCATTAGCTCAAGGACCTTCTCCTGATACTTGTCGCCCAGTTCTTTGTTGTTGCCCCAGGGCCAAACATTGGTGCCGTCGCCGCGAGCTGCGCGCGTCCATTCTTCTTCGGTCGGGAGACGCATACCGATCCATTCGGCGAATCGCACCGCGTCCTTGCGACTGATGTAGACGACGGGCAGGTCGTCGATGGGTTTGCCGTTCTCATCTTTCAGGTCCCAAGGCAGCGTCTCCCCGTGTCGTTCCCAGTAGAGGACCGGGCCCAGCTTGCCATCTCCCTTGAACTCGGTGTTGATGTCCACGAGCTTGGCGTCGTAGTCATCCTTGCGACCGTAGCGCCACCAATGGAATGGCGGGCGCACCTTGACCCCGTTGGCCGCCATCCTCTCCATGTAGGCCTTCCACTGCTTGTTGGTGACCGGCGAGTTGCCGAGCAGGAACGCCGGCACGTCGCGTGTCTCCATGCCAAGCTGTGAGGCCGTCTGTCGGAGACGCAGCGCCAGCTTCTCGACTTCCTTGGCGGCTTGGTCGGGGCGGCGGGGATTGATGGCCTGGCTCGCAGCTCCAACGAGCTGCTCGATCGTCATGCCCATCTGGACTTTGCCGGCAGGGACAGGCAGCAGAAAACTCGGAAGACCGACAGCGGTGGCCGCCGCCGGTGCAGTGGCGCTGGCCGGGGCCGGGGTTTGCGGCTCTTGGGCTGCAAGTGGAGCAAGGGCAGCCGCGAACGCGAGGAGTCGGCGCGTTGCGACGGAACGCTGTGCGGTAGTCATCAGCGAGTCGAAGGGCTAGGGGTCTGTAGGCGAGCCGGGTCCGGCCCGGGGGCGCGGATCCTAGCGAAGCAGAGGGGGTAGCCGAAGATTGTTGTGGGCGCGCGGCTCCGTGCCAAGGCCCTGCTGTCTCTTGGTCGCGGGCAGACCCTAGGGCGGTCTCGGTGATGCGGGCGAAGAGGCGTTCCGAGGAGCGAGGCGCTCAGTCTGGGCAAGGGCGCGTTCCGTCTGGACGGGAGCCGCAGTGCGGCAGCAGACTGAGCCAGCCCAAGGCCAACGAGGCGCCCCCCAGGGGGGTCGCAAACGCGAACCAACGTTGGTCGGTCAAGGCCATCGCGTAGAGCGAACCACTGAACAGCGAAATGCCGACGACGAACGCCCACGCCGATAGCCTCGGTGCGGAGCCCGTTCGTCCGAGGAGTCCGCACAAGAGCAGCGCCAAGGAGTGGTAGATCTGGTAGCGCGACCCGGTCTCCCACCATTCCAGTCCCTGCGGCGTTGCGATCGACTTCAGGCCGTGCGAGCCGAAGGCCCCGATCAAGACTCCGGAGCCACCCAGGAGCGCGGCGAGGGTCAGCATGCGAGCTGGCGTCATGCGGTTGGTTGTCGCGCAGCTGGCGGTCGCCGTCAACGCAACCGTGTCCGTAGGTGGCGCGCGGTGGGTTCACCTGCAGTGGCGGATCGGCTGGCAGTAGCTGAAGGATCTGCCGCACCCGTGGTGCCCGTGGAAATGGCAGGCGGTGCTGGTGACTGCGAGCAATAGGAGGCAAAGAACTCGGGACAAGAACACGCGGCGTTCCATTGGGTTCGTCATGTAGCAGACTCGG
>CAMBXM010000040.1 GCA_945871815.1 Singulisphaera sp. GP187 | reverse complement strand
CTCCAAGTGCGAGGGCGGTGACGAGAGTGAATGCAATCCGGAGCATGACCCCTACGATCAAGGCGACTGCAGTCGCGATTTCTAGAGCGACCACTCCGTACAGAACAAAGTCCTGATCGCCACTGATGTTCCCCGTCGAGGCCTTCGCCGCCGCCGCCGCGAGAAGAACCAGGGCAATAGTGATCCGGGATGAAAGCGCTCGATGGACGTAGAAGAGACGCAACGGGACCCAGTTAAGGAATCCCTCCAGCTTCTCGCCTTGGTTCGCCTCTTCCCGTGTCTCACCCATGCCGAGTAGGTTAGCGACGCCCCCCCTCACGCAAGCCTTGTTCCAAGAAAAGTCTCGACTTTGGGAGGGCTGCAGCTCGGCCTCTGGCTAGCCCGCACTTCCCAATAGTCTAGCCGCAGGACCCACCGGGGCAGGGTCGCGCAGAGGTGACGTCAACATGGCGGAGCAGGTTCGGCTGCGGTCGCTGCAGCAGAACGGGAGCGACGATGGCACGGGGGCGGCGTTGCTCGATCGGTTCGGGGTGGAGGAGGATGTGCGGTGGCGGTGGGGCGTGTGTGTGCGGGCGCGGCTGTGCGGGGTGTATGCGTTGCGGCCGCGGTGGGCGGAGTTGGTGCAGCGGTTGTTGTCTGAAGTGGACGGGATGCTCGCGCGGGGGTGACGAGGGTGCGTTCGCGACAGTGATTGCGACGTCAGCGGAGTCGCAGCATCCAGGTCGAGAGGTCGATCTCGACTTCGAGGGGGAGCAACTTCGTGTCCTCGGCCTCCAGCCAAGCGCGCACGGCGGCGAAGTTGCGCTCGAGGAGTTCGCGGCGCTTCTCCTCGGAGAGCGTGTTGAAGTCCAGCACCTGGCGAACCGCGCGCATGTGCTCCAGCAGGGTCCCTGGCTCGGGGAATGCCGCAGGGTCGATGGGGATCAGCAAGTCGATCGACCTGCCATCCGAGGACTGCGCAGCCTGGATCATCGTGAACGACTCCCAACCTCGGGGAAGGAGCCGGCGAGCCGCTCGGCGGCTTTCCGCGTCCTCCGTCAGGAACGGCCAAGCGCTGCCCTGGCGCACGACTTCTGCAGCCGCGGCGTGGATGCCTGCAGCGCGACTCGCCTCGAGCCACGTGATCTGCCCCTGGAGTGTCTTCTGGTCCATGGCTCGCGCGCGGTCGCGCGTCTTTGCGGCATGGTGATCGAGTGCTGCCGCAATCGTCGCGGCACGGTCTGCTGGCACATTCGCGAGCTTCCCCGGCGGAACGAGATCCCGCGCGAGAGCTGTGGTCGCTGGCTCCGTGCTCGGTGCGACTTCGATGCGGGCTAGCGCGTCGCTCCCGGCTGGCTCGACCAGGGGAGCGGGCGGCGCGGGCGCCGGGGTCGTCGGTGGCGCGGGGTGGTCTGTCGCGCCGTCGCCCCGCGATCTCGCCAAAGACCAGGTCGAGGCGAGGCCGACGAGGAGGCAGAGCACGAGCGGGGACGTTCGCTGCGTCGGTCGCGTACCAGCACGGGGGCTCGTCGTGCTGCGTCGTCCTTCGACTCGGTTCATGGGTGCTGGACCGCTGATCCTTCTTGGTCCGACGGAGGACCGTAGGGGGCGGGGCGGATCGAGGGAATTGGTCGCAACTGCGTAGCTGGCGATGAGGGGTGATGGCTCGGTTGGAGGTCCACTGCCATCGATGCGCAACGCTCTCCGTGGCTCCTGCGGTCACCGCACCTCGCCCGCGACCGTCCCATCCGTGAACTACACTGCCCTGCTCCCCTCCCGCGCCGCGCCCCCGTTCCATGAACCGCATCGCCCTTTGCTACAGCGCCAATCCCACGCGCCCTATCCAGGGCATGGACATGATCCGCTGGGTCGCGATGGGCCACCGTTTCCGCCGGCTCGGCTACAAGGTCAAGCTCGTCACCGACCGCCGGCGCGGTGTCGATCGCCTCGATCGCATCCATCTCACCAGCGTCGATCGCATCGACTGGAGCGAATGTGACGCCATCAAGGTCTGCTATCAGGCCTCCATCGACCTCGTCCCCCAGCACCCCCACCTGATCGCGCGCATGTGCCGCGTCGTCGACGAGGAGTTCCCCAAGCGCGATGACGGTCGCCGCGACGAGATGATGCGACAGCAGGCCAAGATCGCCGAGATGGCCGCGATCGTGGCCTTCAACGACGAGGTCAATGCGCAGCGTTGGCGCGAGCGCTACGGCGACAAGAGCCAGATCCTCATCGTCCCCACCGGGTGTCCCGAAGAGTTGCCCGAGGAGCTCCACGATCCCTTCCCGCAGGACAAGCGCATCGTCCTGTTCATGGGTTCGTTGACGTCCCATCGCTTTCCCGGCGTGCTCAATGCGCTGGCCCGACGGCTACGCGCGGTGCAGCCCGACGTCGAGGTGCACTTCTTGGGCAAGAACAGTCTCCAGCACTATGCCGGTGAGTCCGAGCCCCTCGATCCCAGCGTCATCACGATCCACGAGCCCGTCGAAGAGTCGGCGACCTGGAGCTATGTGCTCAATGCCGATGTCGGCATCGGCCTCGCGCCCAGCGAGCATTCGTTCGAGTCGGAGTTGTCGAAGATCTACTACTACCTCCGCGGTGGGTTGCCCGTGGTCACCGAGTCGTCGGTGCCCAACCAGGGCGTCATTCGCGAAGTCGGTCACGGCGAGATCGCGGCCTATGGCGACGTCGATGACCTCGCGCACAAGACCCTCCTGGCCTTGAAGTACACCCCCCGCAATGCCACCGTGATGCAGCACATGATCGACCATCACAGTTGGCGCGCGCGCGCCGAGGTCTATGACCGCGCGCTGAAGGCGAGGATCGCATGAAGGGCGATTTCGTCGTCCGACTCGACGACGTTCGCGACCTGTCGCCCCGTCTCGAGGCGATCTGGCAGGTGCTCGAACGCCACGCCGTCCCGGTGCACCTCGGTGCGATCCCCATCGACGTCACCGAGGCGGCGGCACTCGCCTTGCGCGCGCGCGCCGAGCGTTCGCGTTCGCGTGTGTCCGTGCAGCAGCACGGCTATCGCCACGTGAACCACGGACTCGACAAGCGGCGCTACGAGTTCGCCGACGAACGCGATGCCGGCGAGCAACGCAGCGATCTGCTCGCCGGGCGAGCGATCCTGGAGCAGCGCTTCGGGGCGATGTTCGACACCGTGTTCGTGCCGCCGTGGGACCGCTGCGGGCAGAAGGGCCTCGACGTGCTGGCCGAAGCGGGCTTTGCCGGCATCTCGGTGATCGAGACGTCGAGCACGCCGCAGGATGCGCGCGTGCCGCGCGTGCCGATGACGACGGACCCCGTGCAATGGAAGCCCGTCGCCGTCCATCGCCCGTGGGCCGGCACGCTGCAGGAGATCGCGGCGCGCCTCGAGCGGGACGGCTATGCCGGGCTGGAGCTGCACCACGAGATCATGGATGCAGAGGCGGCGGCGGGGCTGGACTTGCTGCTGGTCGGGCTGAAGGGTGTGGGGTTGCCGACGATGCTCGAAGTGGCGCAGGCGCGGCGCGCGTAGCGCGGCAGCAGATTTCCGGATCGGCTGTCCAGCTCACGCAGTTCCTGGCCATTGGAGAGGACCTCGACGCCACGCGGCACGGTTCCCTTGCCCCGCATCGACGACAGGATCCGCCATGAAGCTGCTCTCGTCCCTGGTTCGCTCTCTGACACTGGCTGCCGTCGTTGCGCCGCTCGTCGCCCAGACGACCGGTGTCGCCGGCATGAACGACTACACCGTGAACGGGTCGACGCCGGGTTCGACGTCGTGCCCGCAAGTGTGCATCCCGACGCCCGGGACCATTTCGATGAGCGTCAACACGGCGCCAGGTGCCTTCGTCGTCATCATCTGGACCGACTGCCAGTGTCTCGGCTGCGCGATTCCGTGGGCGCCCAACAGTTGCGTGCCAGTGATTCCGAACGGCACGGCCGCAGGGTGCACGACGACCAACCAGTCGATCGACTTCCTGCCGGCGCCGGGCTGCAACATCCTTTGGTCGGGGACCGCCGTCGCCAATGCCGCGGGCCAGGCCACGATCGTGTTGACGGTGCCGTCGTTCGCGAACGGGACCGTGCCGTGCGGCCCGTTCAACCGCCTCACGACGCAGGCCATCGTGTTCGATCCGTGCGGCGTCGGTGGTGTCCCGATCGGTCCGGGGCCGTTCGTGCTGACGCAGGCATACGACGTCGGATTCTGAGTGGGTGGTTCGCGGCCGCGAGGCGTCTCCGGGGGGGCGACGCTTCGCGGCCCGGGCCGTTCTGGCCGTTCGGCACGTTGTGGCTCGACCCGCAACACTGGTGCTCGAGGCCTTGCGGATTGCTCCGCCGGACGAAGAGCGCGTCGAGCTGCTCACACCGATCCCCGACCTCGCGGTCTGAAGGGCGTCGCGACCATCCGCACTCTGTGACCGGTGAGGATCGTCAACCGCGCAGTCCCAGAAACCGGCAGCACGGAGACAGGCGCGACCCCGCCGACCGGCCGCCCTTTCCCTTGCGCAGCCCGCCCGTTCCCAATACTCCGGAGCCCCCGAGAACGCGATTTGACGGCGTTTCGGACCTTCGCCATGAAGACCGGCACCAAGAAGTCCAAGCAGACGAAGCGGCCCGCGACCACGGCATCGCCGGCGGGTCCCATCGGCCAGTTCCTCGCGCACCACTACCGCCACTTCAACGCCGCGACCGTCGTCGACGCCGCCAACGGCTACCGCCAGCACATCGACCAGGGCGGTCGCATGATGATCACGCTCGCCGGCGCGATGAGCACCGCCGAGCTCGGCCTGTCGCTGGCCGAGATGATCCGTCAGGACAAGGTGCACATGATCTCGTGCACCGGCGCCAACCTCGAGGAGGACGTCTTCAACCTCGTCGCGCACGACTTCTACGAGCGCGTGCCGAACTACCGCGAGCTGACGGCCGAAGACGAAGAGGCGCTGCTGAAGCGTCATCTCAATCGCGTCACCGACACGTGCATCCCTGAAGCCGAGGCGATGCGGCGCATGGAGAAGGCGATGCTCGAGGTGTGGACCGACGCCGACAAGAAGGGCAAGCGCTACTTCCCGCACGAGTTCTTCTACCAAGTGCTGCTGAGCGGCAAGTACGAGCGTCACTACCAGATCGACCCGAAGGACTCGTGGATGCTGGCGGCGGCGCAGAAGAACCTGCCGATCATCGTCCCCGGTTGGGAAGACGCGACGCTCGGCAACATGTATGCGGCGGCAGTCATCCGCGGTGACGTCAAGAACGTGCACACCGTGCGCACCGGCATCGAATACATGACGTGGCTCGCCGAGTTCTACACCGCGACGACGAAGAAGAGTCTGCTCGGCATGTTCCAGATCGGCGGTGGCATCGCCGGCGACTTTCCGATCTGCGTCGTGCCGATGCTGCATCAGGACCTGCGCCGCAAATCCGTGCCGCTGTGGGGTTACTTCTGCCAGATCAGCGACTCGACGACGAGTTACGGCAGCTACTCGGGTGCAGTGCCCAACGAGAAGATCACGTGGGGCAAGCTCGGCAAGAAGACGCCGCGCTACATCATCGAGAGCGATGCGACGATCGTCGCACCGCTGATCTTCGCGAGCGTGCTCGGCTGGTGAGTGGGCGGCGGGGGTGAGGGGCTCAGCGCCGTCGCTTGCAGTCGCGCCGTTCGTCATCCTCCCCCGCGAAGAACGACTGCACCGGGCAGGTCAGCGCATCGAGGCCGATCGCGATCGGCGTCAGCAGCAAGCGCCCGAGGAACAGGTCCCACGTCCACTCGGTGTCGTCGTCGTCGCACTCGCGCCCGAACTCGCCGGTTCCCTCATCGCGTCCTCGATCCGAGTCGAGGCCCCAAAGACTCATCGTGAAGCAACTCTGCAGCAGGAAGCAGCAGAGCAGCATCGCGAGCGACGCGCAGCGCTTCTGCGATCGAACACGGCACTGCTGTGCGAACAGCGACGACGAACGGCGAGTCGAGATCACGGCTTCTTCCTCCACGGCGTACGCGAAAGGGGTGCCGCAGCGGGCCTCGAACCGCAGTGTTGCCGTGGCATCGGACTTATCTGAACCGCGCCGGGCCCTTTCGGCGTAAGAGGTGCGTGCCGTGTGCCCGTGCGGTGCGCGCGAGCCGCACCGTCGATGCCCGACCACCCACGGACCCAGAACCCCAGCGACGAGGCGGCGACGAAGCCGCACCAGCAGAGGCGCGTCGGGATGGTGTTGACGACCATGGGGTTCGGCGGTGTGCCGGAGGTCGTGTTCCAGCTGATGCGCAACTTGCCGCGCGATCGCTACGCCACGTCGCTGTGCGTGCTGAAGCGCGAGGCCGATGCGGACAACGTCTGCGACCAACGGCGCGATCGCTTCGCCGAGCTCGGGTTCGACGTGCACTACGCCGCGGAATCGTCGCGCAAGCTCGAGACCGTCGCCTCGGTCGCGCAGTGGATCGAGGACCAGGAGCTCGATGTGCTGCACACGCATTCGAACCGCCCCAACGTGATCGGCCGCATGGCCGGCACGCTCTGTCGCAGCAGTGGCCTGCGCATCGTCGCGCACTACCACAATCAGTACGACGACAAGTGGGAACGCGATCCGGCGATGCTCGCGTTCGAACGACGGCTCGCCCACACCACGGATGCGATGATCGCGGTGTCGGAGTCCGTGCGTCAGCACGTGGCGGCCAACATCGGCGTGCCGAGTTCGCGGCTCGATGTCATCGGCAACGGCGTCGATGCTGCGGCGTTCGCCAGTGGCGATCGCTCGTCGGCGCGCGCGGTCCTCGGCGTCGACGACGGTCTGCTGCTCGTCGGTCTCGTCGGTCGCATCACCGAGCAGAAGGGGCAAGAAGACTTCGTCGCCGCCGCGCTGCGACTGTGTGCTGTTCGCGGTGACGTGCAGTTCTGGATGGTCGGGTTCGCCGAGGATCACGCGCTGCACCAACGGCTACTGCAAGTGGTCACCGATGCCGGCATGGCCGCGCGCATTCGATTTCTCGGCAACCGCGACGACATGGCCCGCATCTACGCCGCGCTCGACCTGGTCGTGGCGCCGTCGCGCTGGGAGGGGTTCGGCATCATGCTGATCGAAGCAATGGCTGCTGGTCGCGCGATCGTGGCGTCTGACACTGGCGCGATCCCCGAGATCGTGCGCGACGGCGAGACGGCGGTGCTGGTCCCGCCGCGCGACGTCGACGCGCTCGTCGCCGCGATGGACGCGTTGCTGCGTGATCCAGCGCGGCGCGCGCTGCTCGGTGCCGCGGGTCGACGCCGGGGTCGCGAGTTCGGTTGGGGTGCCGTCACCGAGAAGGTCGCTGCGGTCTACGAGCGCATCCTGCGCCTCCCGATCGCGAACCAGGCGGCTCAGTAGCCAGCGGATCGATCGACGACGTTCTGCAGCTCCTCGCCTTTGCCGAAGCGGCGAAGGTTATCGAGCAGCATCGCGTAGCCGCGTTCGTCCGAGAGTTGGCCGTCACTCGCGACATGCGGTGTGATCACCACGTTGTGCATCGCCCACAGCGGGCTCGAAGCCGGCAGCGGTTCGGGCTCGGTGACGTCGAGGCAGGCGCCGGCCAGGTGCCCGCTGCGAAGGGCTGCCACCAGCGCGTCGGTGTCGGCGATCTTGCCGCGCGCGATGTTGACGAAGTACGAGCCCGGCTTCATCGCGGCGAAGGCGCGCGCGTCGAACAGGTTCTCTGTTGCCTTCGTCAGCGGCGCGCAGACGACGACCACGTCGGCTTCGGGCAGCATGGCAACAAGGTCGTCGGGTTGGCCGATGCGAGCGATCCACTCGGGCGATGGCGCATCGGTGCGCCGCGTCGCCAGGACGCGCATGCCAAAGCCGTGCGCCCGAACCGCGACCTCGCTGCCGATGCCGCCGAGGCCGACGACCAGCAAGGTCATCTCTTGCAGTGCTCGCGGCCTGCGCCCTGAGTCCTGGGGGTCCCAGATGGCGGCGGCTTGTTGTTCGCTGCGGTGACGCAGGTCGCGAACGAGCGAAAGCAGCATCGCGAACACGTGGTCGGCGATGCAGGGGCCGTGAGCGCCGCGCAGATTGGTGAGCACGACGCGGTTGTTGCCGACAAACACGGGATCCGCCATGTAGCGGTCGACGCCGGCGCTCATCGCCTGCACCCAACGCAGTTTGGTTGCTTTGGCGAGGAACGCAGGCGTCAGAAGTCGACCGTCGGCGGCGTCAGCCTCGGCCGCGCGCAGAAGTGCCTGTTCGGGTGTGAGTCCGGCGAGGACCGTGACGCCAGGCGCCGTGCGCTGCGCGGCGGCGATCACGTCTTTGGGCAGCGTGCCAGCCAGATAGACCAGGGTCGCTGACGAGCTCGGTGGCGGCGACGTGCACGCAGAAGTCAGCGACAACGCTGCCGCGAGCAGGAGAAGGGCGAAGACGCGCATTCGGCAAGCTTCCAGGCTGCGGTCTGGTTCGTGCAAGCGGTCGTTTGTCGGCCCAGAAGTCGTTTCACGAAGCGCCAACTCGCCGCGGCATCTGTGGACTCCGCTGCGAACTCACTCCTTGCCCCCGACGTGCGTTGTTCGTCCGCGCTTGCAGGCCAAGGGTGAAGCCACTTCTGGCGACCATGGCTGCATGCATCCCGTCGGCGCGACCATCCGCTGCGCCGATCTCGGCGGCGTGCCGATGGCGAGAAGCGCCGGATCGGGCCCGTGATGCAAGGGGCCACGGTCGCTGCAATCTTCGTGCACCAGGATGGCAACGGCGCGACGTCTTGTCGGCAAGCAGCTACGGTCTCTGGTCGCCATGTTGCATCCCGAGCACTGCTTGTCGTCTGCCGTCGTCGTTCTGTTGTCGCTACCTGGTTTGCTGCTCGCGCAGACACCGACGGCACCGCCGCCGGTGGACACGCCTGCAGCCACCGAACCAGCGAAGACCGAATCGACGTCAACCAAGAGCGACCCTGCTCTGCTGATCGGCAAGCCGCCGCCAGCGATCCACGTGGCCAAGTGGCTGAAGGGCGAACCGTTGACGATGCTGGAGCCTGGCAAGGTGTGGGTCATCGACTTCTGGGCGACCTGGTGTGGCCCATGCAAAGCGGCGATCCCGCACCTGACCAAACTCGCGCGCGAGCACGCGGGCAAGATCGAGGTCGTCGGCATCAGCATCTCCGAGCGTCAGAAGGACCCGACCGACACCGCCTACATCGAGCTCGTGCAGCAGTTCGTCGACAAACAAGGCGAACGCATGGACTACCGCGTCGCCGTCGACACTGCGGACAAGCAAATGCACGCGACTTGGTTCAAGCCGACCGGCACCGGCGGTATCCCCACCGCGTGGATCATCGGTCAGGATGGGTTGGTGGCGTGGACGGGGATCGGCAGCCCCGCGGTCATCGAGCGCATCGTCACCGCATTGCTCGAGGGCAGCTTTGACCCCAAGGTGGAGGCCCAGCAGCAACACGAGCAGGAGGCGTCGGCAAAGCTACGCGCCGAGGCGGATGCCAAGAAGGCTCGCGCGAACAGCAAGGGCGCGGACGACAAGCTCCCGGGCTATGGCGATGCCATGCAACGCGGCGATCTGGCGGCGGCGCTCGCGGCGCTCGAAGCTGCCTTTGCCGCGGACCCTGGTCTCGAAGCGAGTGCCTATCAGCAGAAGTTCATGTTGCTGATGCAGCGGAACAAGCCAGAGGAAGTGAATGCCTACGTGCGCCAGATCTTGGCGAAGCACAAAGGCAACGACGACATGATCAGCTTTGCATCGGCGTGCATTGTTGGCTGCGACGAGGAGACGCCGCGGTTTGATCCGACGCTTGCGCTGCAGGCGGCGCAGAAGTCGCTGGCGGCGGCAAAGGACAACAGCCGGTGGCAGCAGTTCGCGCGGTGGCGCTATGGCTGGGCGCTCTACCACACCGGCGACAAGGGAAAGGCGATCGACCAGGTCAAGGCCGCCCGAGAAGCGATCGCCGCGTTGAAGGCCGAGATCGACTTCGAAGACCTCGACATGCACTGCGAGGACGCGTTGCGCGTCTTCCAGAAGTAGCTCGCGGCGAGTTGCGCGGGTGTTGGCGGCGGCGCCAACGGTTCATGGTCGTGGTCGATGGCGTCCACATTCGTGCCATCGTGGTGGATCCTGCGCGTGGCAACTGCACGATGTCGCGCCAACTCTTCAGGATCAGAACAGCCATGCACATGCAGAAGCCCACCAAGTTCCACAAGAAGCTAGAAGCCCTGGTCGGTCAGTGGTCAGGCGATGAAGTGATGTACCCCTCGCCGATGAACCCCGAGGGCAGCATGACGACGGGCACCTACACCTCGCGCTGGGTCACCGACGGCTTTGCAGTCGTGCAGGAGTACGAGCAGCGGACCGATGGCGAACTGACGTTCTCTGGCCACGGCATCTTCACCTACGACCCAAGCGAGAAGTGCTACCTCTGGTACTGGTTTGACTCGATGGGCAGCGTGCCGCACACCGGTACGAAGGGTCAGTGGAGCGGCAACAAGGTCGTGTGGCTGAGCCAGAGCCCGATGGGCCATGCTCGCTACACGCACGCGTTCGCCCGCAGTGGCGCTTGTGCGTTCACGATCGAGTATTCCGAAGACGGCAAGAAGTGGGGGCTGATGATGGAGGGTCACTACTCCAAGTCGAGCGGCACCAAGACGGCAGCAAAGCCAGCGAAGAAGGCGGCCAAGAAGGCTGCGAAGAAGCCCGCGGCAAAGAAGCCAAGCAAGAAGACCGGCAAGAAGTGAGTGCGGCGCCGCGGCGCTGCGCCGCTGGCTGCTAGCTGGGATCGAGACCGCGCTTCTTCTGCAACTCGGCAAAGAAGGCGTCCATCGTCAGCCCTCGTCCCGGCTTGCTCGGCGGCTTCTGTGCCGCCGATTCGTCGCGCGTAGCCTCGCCAGCGAGCGGCCATTCCTGGAAACCGGCAAGGCGCCGCGGCGGCTGCCCGCCGGCACGCAGTTGCCGTACTTCGAGCGCACCGTCTGCGATCGCGAGCACGACTTCGCGGGTCGTGCCGCGGCACAGCAGGATCGCCTCGTACGGCACGGGCCCGAGGTCCGCGGCCACGCGAGCGAGCACTTCGCCGGTAGGGATGTCCCAGCCGGACAGGTCGAGGCACGCGCGCTGGGCACGACCCCACGCGAGCCACGGTCCGGTGTCGAACAGGCCGAAGGCGGCCTTGGGCATGACAAACGGTGGGATCGCGCCGCAGTTGGTGGTGACGTGCGCAAGGAAGCGATCTGGCGCGCGCACGTCGTGGCGTTCGATGTAGTGGACGAGTCCGTCTGGCCACACAAACGTGCCGTCGGTCAGATCGGCCCGGCCCATGTCGGGCTCGCCGCAGGCAAATCGACAATGCGACGGTTCGGGATAGCGCACGAGGACCTTGCCCGCGCGCAAGTAGCTCGCAACGGCTGCTCGCGCCGTGGCCGTCATGCCGCCGAGCAGAAGCTGCGGGCGCGGCAGACCGGTGGGCGCATCGTCGTTGAACCACCAACCGAGGACTTCGAGGCGCTTCATGGTGGTGGGCGATAGAGCCTAGAAGGCGAGGCCCAAAGCGCCAGCAGCTAGCAGCCGGCACGTCGGCCGACGGCTGCTTCGCATCAAGGCGCCCAGGACTTCGCCTACCGCTGCCAGTCCGGAACACTGCGTCGAAGCGTGTAGGCGTGGGGATCGGCTTGGATGCGCTCGAGGTCGATGCGCAGGGCCGTTCGCCACCACGGATCGTCGAGCGCCACGAGACGTCCCGACAGCGGTGCGCTGCATTCGGACAAGAGCCACAACGCCAACTCCGCCGCGTCTTCCGGCCGGTGGTTGTGTGCGCGCATCGGGTGCGGCTCGCCACGAGCGCGCTCTTCGGCCTCGACGCGCGCCAGATCGTGCTCGTTCCACACCATGCCAGGCTGAATGCAGTTCACCCGCACACCGTCCGACAGCAGTTCGAAGGCGAGCTGGTCGGTCAGACGGCACAGCGCTGCCTTGGCAACTGCGTAGGCGGTGTGGTGCGCCGAGGTCTCTGGAAACCAGGCGCCGCCGCCGGAGCAGAAGAGGACCGAGCCGCGATTGCGCCGAAGCTCGGGCAGCGAGGCTCGTGCGGATCGCGCGCTGGCGAACACGTTGTTGCGCACGATCGCTTCCCAGTCGCCGGCGGATTGGGTGTCGATGGGATCGTCGGCGCCGCCACCACCGGCGAAGCACGCGAGGTGATCGACGCTGGCAAAGTTCTGCAGTGCGAACGCTACGAGTGCCTCCGCCTGCCCATCGTGGGCGAGGTCGCCCTCGCGGCAGCAAAGCCGCGGACTCGCGGCGGGCAAGGACTCTTGCTGCAAGATCCAAGAGCGCGCGTCCTCGAGTCGGCGGCGGTCGCGGCCACCGAGCACGACGTTGCCGCCGGCGCGTAGATAGGCGCGGGCCACGGCACGGCCGATGTTGCGACTTCCACCGGTGACGATGGCGCAGCGGTCGAAGAAGGCGGGGGTGGACCGGGGATCAACGCTGGAAGTCGACACAGGCACTGAGGGCAAGTCGGACGCAGGGACCAGGGCCGAACCAAAGGCGTGCAGGCGGTTGCGAGAGTGGGCGCGCGCCCTGCGATCGAGGCCCCAATGCGGTCTCGTTCGCGTGGCTCAGCACACGGACCATCCGAGCGCTCAGTCGGATGGTAGTCCGCACTGATGTTGGCGTGAAGCAGCGGGGTCCGAGTCGTGCCAGAGAGTGGGATGCGACGCGGTGAACCAGCGCTCCATCGCGGCGTAGCAGGCCCCTGCGGCGCCATTCGCGTCGTGCTCTCTGGTTGCGCGCGCGTCGCCGTGCCACCATCCTTGGCGAAGCGACTCTCTCGATACGCGCTCTGATCAGCGACTCAGGCGCCATCACGAACCACCGATGCCCTCAAAGAAACCGTCTATCGACCCCGAGTCGCTGCGTCTTGCCGAGGATTCCGACCGGACGCACAACTGGAAGCGCTTTGGTCCGTACTTGGCCGCACGACAGTGGGGCACTGTGCGCGAGGACTATTCGGCCGACGGTTCGTGCTGGCGCTACTTCCCGCACGAGCACGCACGCAGTCGCGCCTACCGCTGGGGCGAGGATGGGCTGCTCGGTTGGACGGATCGCCAATGTCGGATCTGCTTCGCAGTGGCGTTATGGAACGGCCGCGACCAGATCCTCAAAGAGCGGTTGTTCGGACTCGTGCACGACGAAGGCAATCACGGCGAGGACGTGAAGGAGGAGTACTACTTCTTGGAGTCGACGCCGACGCATTCGTGGTGCAAGGCGCTCTACAAGTACCCACAGGGCGAGTTCCCGTATGCCGATCTGGTCGCGGAGAACGGTCGGCGAACGCGAACCCAACCCGAGTACGAACTCGCGGACACCGGCGCGTTTGTCGACGACCGCTACTTCGATGTCGAGGTCGTCTATGCGAAGGCGAGCGAAGAGGACACCTGCATTCGCCTGCGGGTCACAAATCGAGGGCCCGATCGCGCCCCGATCCACATTCTGCCGACGGTGTGGTTTCGCAACTCGTGGTCGTGGGGCTGCGACGAAGAAGGCTGCGGGCTGCGGCCGCGTCTGAAGCGCGTCGATGGCCGCCGAGTGCAGATCGACGAGCCGACACTCGGTCGCTACGAACTCGCGCTCGACGAGGTCGATGGCGTCGAAGCAGACCTCTACTTCACGGAGAACGAAACGAATGTCGCGCGCCTCTACGGCGTCAAGAACCCGATGTCCTACGTGAAGGACGCGTTTCACGATCGCGTGGTCCACGATCGACTCGACGCCGTGAACGAGGCTGGCAGCGGCACCAAGGCTGCGTTCCATTTGCGACTCGATCTGGCGCCCGGTGAGACTCGCGAGCTGCGTTTGCGTCTGCGTCCAGTCGAGGGTGCGACAAAGGTACGCTTTGGCGCCCCCTTTCAGCGTGTCTTGGACACTCGCTACTCGGAGTACGACGCGTTCCATCGCCTGATCGAGCCCGCCGGCATCCTGCCCGCAGAACGCGAGGTCTGTAGGCAAGCGTATGCCGGCCTGTTGTGGTCCAAGCAGTTCTATCACTATGCAGTCGATTCGTGGCTGCGTGGCGACAGCAGTCAACCACCGGCTCCTGAGGCGCGGAAGACCGGGCGCAATCACGAATGGCGGCACTTACATGCCCGCGACGTGATCTCGATGCCGGACACGTGGGAGTATCCGTGGTTCGCGGCGTGGGACAGCGCCTTCCACATGGTTGCCATGGCGCGGGTCGATGCGCAGTTCGCCAAAGACCAACTGCTGCTGTTCTTGCGCGAGTGGTACATGGCGCCGAACGGTGCCATCCCCGCCTACGAGTTCCAGTTCTCGGACGTCAACCCACCGGTGCACGCGTGGGCGTGCTGGCGCGTCTACAAGATGACGGGGAAGCGTGGGAGTCGCGATCGCAAGTTCCTCGCCCGCGCCTTCCACAAGTTGCTGATCAACTTCACGTGGTGGGTCAATCGCAAGGACCCGAAGGGCAATCACCTGTTCTCGGGCGGCTTCCTCGGCCTCGACAACATCGGCATCTTCGATCGCTCGCGGCCATTGCCGGGCGGTGCGGAGTTGCTGCAGGCCGACGGCACGGCGTGGATGGCCTTCTACTGCCTGACGATGTTCGCCATGGCGATCGAGTTGGCGCAGGGCGACGACGCCTACGAAGACATCGCCAGCAAGTTCTTCGAGCACTTCGTCGGCATCTGCGACGCGATGAACAAGATCGGCGGCCTGGGACTCTGGGACGAGAAGGATGGCTTCTATCACGACGTGATGCTGCTCGACGGCAAGCCGACACCCTTGCGCGTGCGCTCGATGGTCGGTCTCGTGCCGTTGATTGCCTGCGAGGTGATCTCCGAAGAGGCGTTTGCTGGCCTTCCGCGCATGCGGCGACGGATCGAGTGGTTCTTGCAGAATCGCCACGACTTGGCCGACGGTATCTCGTACTTCGACCGCGACGCGAAAACCGGTCGGGGCCTGCTCGCGATTCCATCGCGGGCGCGACTCGAGCGTGTGCTGCAGCGCGTGTTCGACGAGACCGAGTTCTTGTCGCCGCACGGACTGCGGTCGCTCTCGAAGGCGCATGAGGCGCAACCGTTCTCGATGCAGATCGCCGGCGAGGAGTTCGGCGCCGAGTACGAGCCCGGTGAGACCAAGCACCGCATCTTCGGCGGAAACTCCAATTGGCGTGGTCCGGTGTGGTTCCCGCTCAACTACCTCATCACGGAGGCGCTGCGTCGCTACCACTACTTCTTCGGCGCCTCGCTCACGGTGCAGGTCGGTAGCGACCCGTCGCAACGCATGGATCTGCGTCAGGCGTCCTTTGAACTCGAACGTCGGCTCGCGAGCCTGTTCATGACCAACGCGGGTGGTGCAAGGCCATGTCACGGCGGCGACGCGCGCTACGCCCAGAATCCTGGCTGGAAGGACCTGGTGCTGTTCCACGAGTACTTCGATGGCGACACCGGCAAGGGTCTCGGTGCCAGTCACCAGACCGGTTGGACCGCGCTTGCGGCTCGTTGCATCGAGGACCTGGCGGGCGATCGGCCGGCCGCAGCGGAGAAGGGGGCGCGCAAGCGCCGCTGACGGCGGGATCGGCATTGCTGGCGGCTATAACCACCGAATGGCGCGTCAGGGGGAACTTGCTGTCGTCGGCCATGAGCGGTGGCATTCTGCGTTCCTTGGCCGCTTAGGCAGGGGGCAGGATGAGGTCTTGCGTCGGCGCTTCCTCGCAGCGACCCGTCACCGCGTGAGCGGCACGTTCGTTCGCTCGGGCTTGACGTCAAAGGCCAGGGACTGGAACCAAGGGAACAGATCCTTGTCGACAGCCCTACTCCACACTGCGACCAGATCGTCGAACGAGTAGCTGTCGCGCCCAGGTTGCAGCACCTCGCGCTTGGTCCTGAAGTACTTCGCCAAAGCTCCCGGTCCGTGCCTTCGCTCCAGTTCGTCGAAGACGAAGTACGACTTGCCCCACACCAGGTCGCGATGCGCGTCGTCGGCGAGTGCGTTCTGGCGATCGAACTTCGGGTCGTGCCGGCGCGCCTGCTTGATCTGTCGATCGAGCGTCTCTTGCGCTTCCTTCATGCCCAGGCGAAGTCCGACTTGGATCCCGAGGTAAGTGGCGATTGGCTCATTCCACAGCGGTTCCGGATACGGCAACACCCACGAGTGGCCGGCCTCGTGACCGATCAACTCGATCATCGCGTAGCGGTTGCTTGGGTAGTCGCCCCACCAGGCCCCGATCGCAATGCGCTCACCGCTGGAGAAGCCGCCACCGCCGGTAGGCAACACCAGCAGCTTCTTGATCATGCCCGCCGCCGGTTCGACGCCGGTGATGGCGACGAGGTGGGGACGCACCAACTCGTACTCTTTGGCAATCGCCGCTGCGAATGGCGCGGTGCCGTCGTGGTACTCCAGCGTGAGCGGGCCCAGTTGTTGGGTGTCCTCGGCCCAGGTCGAACTGTGTGCCCGCTTGGCGTCGACCGACTTCGATTGGGTGGCATGCAACAACAGTGGCGTGATCCATGCTGCGTTGATCGGGTCGGACGCGTCGGGGTTGCTGCCAAACAGGCCGCGGCTCGACGCGAGCAGGCGGCCCTTGCCCACAGCGCGCTGCGCAAGGAGCGGCCGGCCGCCCTGGTCGGTGACGAGGCCCGACCACTCGAGATCGACCTCGAGCAGGTTGCCCGGGCGGTTTTCGATCGCGACGTTGTTCGCGCCCACCAGGACCTGCAGTGTTTTGGTGGAGTGCGGTTTCGTGCCGGCATCCACGTCCGTCGACGCCGCACCGTGACGTCGCAGGATGGCGTTGCCAGGACTGTCCTTGCCGTCGAGCAGCACCAGTACCGCGCCACCACCCGCGAGGAACGCGTCGACGGTTCGCAGACTCGCGTCGCTGTACGGTAGACGGCGGTCACCGCCCGCGAGCACCAGCAGATTGGTGTTCGCCAGGTCGAGCTCAGCGAGGCTTCCCCAGTTGCGGGCGTCCTCACCATGGCCTTCCAGATACTGCCGGAAGAACCGACCATCCATGTAGAAGGTGAACTCCTGACTGATGTCGCAAACGCAGTGCACACGCTGGGGTGTTGGCTTCGCTTCTGCCTGCGCGCCAGCGGTGGACGCAACCAAGAGGGTGGCGACGAGAACCGCCGCGCGTGCCGTCACTGCATCACCAGCGGCAGCAGTGCTTCTCCCCAGATGCGATAGCCGTCCTTCGACAAGTGCAGCGAGTCCGGCATCACGTCTTTGCTGATTGCACCGTTGGCGTCGACAAACAGATCGCCGACCGCGTGGATGCGCAACGGCTGCTGATCGGTCTTTGCGTTCTCATTGCGCTCACGCACGAACGCGCGCAACGCTTGGTTGATCTGCGCGATGTCGCCGCGCATTGGATTCATCGCATCACCGCGCGGGAAGATCTCGAGCACGTGCACGGTCGCCTCCTTGCACTGCGCCTGCAGAGTGGTGATCACCGCCTTGACGCCGGCCAGAGTCTGCTCGGCATTGCTTTTACCGTGGCCGAGATTGTTGGTGCCGATCATCAGCACAACGTGCTTTGGCGCGAGGCGCGTCAAGGGCGCTTGTTCGAGGCGATACAAGACGTGCTCGGTGCGGTCGCCGCTATTGCCGAGATTGAGCGCACCGATCGAGTCGAAATGCAGCTTCCAGAACTCGCTGCCGGCGTCTTCCCAGGCCTGCGTGATCGAGTCACCGACGAACACAATCGAGACTGGCGCGGTATCCCGGGCTCGGCGCAAGACCTCCTTTTCGCGGGCGATGGCCCACTGATCGGTGCGCGGCACCGGCACGAGCGAACTCACCTTCTGCGTCTTGACTGGGTCCTGCGCGGCGTCCTTCTGCAACGGCAGTGCGAACAGCATGGCAGCGGTGGCGACCGCGAGAAGAGGCAGTGGCGAATGGACGAGCATCGCCAGACGGTCGCCGGGTGCACCCTGCGCGTCAAGCGTGCACTCGGTGCAGCTCAGCGCGCGTGCTCGGCGGCGTCGTGCGCCAGCGCGGCGCGCAGATCGGCCTGTGCCCGGCGGTAGGCGAGTTGGGCATCGAGTTCGAGCACCTGGGCGTCCGCGAGCTGCACTTCGCGCAGTTGGATGCGAAGGAGGTCGCTGCGTCCGCGCTCGAGGGCGCGTTCTTCGGCGGTGACCAGTTCGCGTGCCAGTTGTACGTTGCGCTGCGTGCTGCCGATCTGGTCGAGCGCGGCGCGTGTCGCGGAGCGCGCGTCGGCGATGTCGTTGACGATCCGTTCGCGAGCGAAGCGCTCTTCGATCAAGACCTGACTCAGACGTGCAATCGCCTGCTCGCGGCGACCGAGCGCGTCGCGGCGCTGGAGCGGCAGCTTCAGCTCGCCACCGATCCACAGCTCCAGGTCTTCGCGGTCGTTGTACGGACCATTGCTCAGCGATCGCGCCGCTTCGACGACAAAGTCGAGGCTCGGCAGGGTCTGGTTCTCGGCGAGCTCGAGGTCGGTGCGAGCGCGGTCGATGAGCAGCTGAAAGCGGCGCAGTTCTGGTCGCTGGCGCATGGCCGTGGCGATGTCGGCTTCGAGCGCATTCGGCAGCGCGATCGGGGGCGGCAGTTCGGTCGGCAGTCGCTCAGGACCTGGCACCAGAGGTGCGTCGTTGGCGTCGCGCAAGAACAGCGAGATCTCGAGGGCAACCTGTTGGAACTGTCGCTCGGCATTGACCACGAAGACGCGGCGCTGGGCGATCAAGCGTTCGTTGTCGGTGATGTCGATCGGCGCCAAGAACTCGCGGGCGACGGCGCGCTGCAAGGCGTCCACGCGATCGGTTGCGAGGCGCAGCAGCTCGCGGGCGACCTGAATGCGTTGGCCGGCGGCGATCCAGGTGAAGTAGGTGCGCGTTGCCGCGCGCACATAGTCGATGCGCGCACGAGCGATGGTCGGATCGGCGAGCATCACGTCGATCTCGGCTTGGCGGACGCCCGTGCGGCGACGGTCCATGGCGCGATCGCGCAGCAAGGGCACACGACCGCCGAAGACGAGTTCGCCGCTGTCCTGCGTGCGGTCCTTGTTGTAGTCCGGCAGATTGCCGTCGCTGATGCGGTAGCCGCCGTAGAGCGTGTCACCGGTTGCGAGCGGCTGTTCGAGCAGACTCTGACCCAGCGTGGATTGGTAGAAGCCCTGGATCTGGCCGCCGACCTTGGCACCCAGAGTCGTGTCGAAGGCGCCCATGGCCTGCGTCAGTCGGCCAGACGCCAAGTCGCGTTCGAGCAGCGTACTCAGGTACGGCGGGTAGCGGCTGACGACGGAGTCGATGACGACGTCGAGCAGCAGCGGGCCGGCGACAGCGCTGTTGGGCTGCGCATCGGTCGCGGCGCCGGTGTTCGGCATCGTGCCGTGCTGTTGTTCAAAACCCGTGTCGAGCGCCTGCGCGCCATCGGGCAGCGCAAAGCTGAGTTCGACGGGGCGAGGTTGGTATCGCTGCGGGGCGCAGGCAGCAAGCGCGACCAGCACTACAACAGCGCTGGCGGCGGCGGCGCGCACGCGCTCCGAGCGCAGGATCCGCGCGCTGGCCTTCATTTGCCGCCGCCACCCTTGTTGGCTTGGTCGTCGTCCGGTCGCTGCACCGTGGGCGGGAAGCCGTTGAGTTGACGCCAGATCTCGAAGCCCAACGACACGCGGTCGAGCACGATCCAACCCTTGGCGCGTACGCCTTGCTTGAGCCACGGCTCGCCGGGCCATGCATGAGGATTGCCCGCTTGGCTGACCTTGTCGAAGGTCACGACGTTGCGGATCCACTCGACCATGGGGCCTTCGGGGCTGGCGAATGAGCGCTCGTCTGGCAGCACCATCACGCGGTAATTGCCGCTGCCGTCGTCAAAGCGATCGCCGAACGCAACCTGGCCACCGAAGGTGCCGATGGCGGCCGATGGCCAACCGACCCATTGGATCGCTGGCCAGCCTTCGAACTGAAGTCGTACGTGACGGCCGACGTCGACGAACGTGACATCGTTGCCGTCGATCAGCAGCTCGACGGCGAGCTGCTTGGTTTCGGGAATCAGGATCGCGAGCGTCGTCGATTGTTTGACAAACACCCCACCCTGGCCGTTTGCGCGCAGGTTCTGAACGAAGCCGGTGACGGGCGCGGTGATCTGTTGCTGCTTCTGTCGATCGAGGTCGCGGCGCAGGCGCGGAATGGTGCCTTCGGCCTCGGCGACCTCACCGTCGGCAGTGTCGCGCATCGCCTTGGCGGTCTGGATCTTGACCTGCTCGTCGCGCTCGACGCGCAATCGTGCACTCCGACGGGCCCGCAGGTTGGCAGCGGCGCCGACGACCGCGGCACTGCGCGAGTCGAGTTCGGCGTGAGCGATCGCGAGCAGTTGGCGGGCGTTCGCGAGTTCGATCGAGGCACCGATGCGATCTTCGACCAGCCCTTGCCACATCGTCTCGCTGACGATGCGGAACTTGACGTTCTCTGCGGCAACCTTGACCGCTTGCTCAGCAACCACCACGGCCTGCTCGGCGGCGGCGATCTCGTCGTCGGCAAACTGCATTGCCGCCTCGCGCGCCTTCTCCGCTTCCTCGACCTGACGTGAGTACTGAGCGCTCTTCTGCTTGGCCGCGGCGAGCTTTTGCTGTGCGGCGGTCAGCTGTTCGGCCAGTCGCTGCAGGATCAGTGGGTCATTGTCGGCGAGGTCGACGATCGGGTCGCCCTTGTTGACCTGCTGGCCTTCGCGGACGTGCCATTGCAGGACGACGCCGTCGGTTCGTGCCTGGAGCGGCATGGGGCGATCGACCGGGTCAAACGCGATCACGCGACCTTGTCCGGCGAGGTTCTGTTGCCACGGTGCGAACACGAGCACGAAGGGCGTCACGACCAGCACCAGCATCATGAAGCGGCCAAAGCGTCGCGTGACGCGGCGTTTGCCGGCGGTCTGCAGCGCCGGCAACTCGATCGCGGGATAGCCGGGTACCAGGGTGTCGGCCATGGTCAATTGAATGCCCGTCCTTGTAGTCCTGGCGGCGGCGCATTGGGCGCTTCGCGGAGGTCGATGTCGATCATGCGATCGCAGGCGGCGATGACGTCTTCCACCTGCGACACCACGAGCATGGTCCATCTGTGGCGCTTGTCGAACAGATGTTCGACGACCTGCTTGCGCGTGTCCCAGGGTAAGGCGTCGAGGGCTCCGTCGAGCAGTAGCACACGCGGCTCGCGAACGATGGCACGGGCGAGCATCAGGCGACTCGATTGACTGGCGGACAACGGCGTCCCTCGCGTGGTGAGCGGGGTGTCGAGGCCCTTTGGCAGCGCCAGGATCTCATCGAGCAAGGAGACGTCGGCGAGCGCGTTGCGGATGCGATCTGGGGCGATGTCGGTTCGGCCGAACTGGATGTTCTGCAGGATCGTGCCCTCGACGATCTCGGTGCCGTGCACCAAGGAGATCTGGTCCCGCATCTGATCGAGCCGCAATTGTCGAAGGTCGATGCCGTCGATCGTGACGTAGCCAGTGCTGGGATGACGCAGGCCGTAGAGCACGTCGAGTGCGTAACTAGAGCTGCCTCCGGTCGAACCGAGCAGGGCGATGCGCTCGCCGGCAGCCGCCGCAAACACGACGTGCTCGAGCGCGAGTGTGCCATCGGGCCGCAGGCAGGAGACATCGTGCATTTGCAGCGTCAGCCCGTCCTTCCCGTCCGGCAGTGCTGCACCGGCTTGCCTTTGGAGCGGGAGGTCGATCAGGTGCCCGAGTTTGTCCGACGCGGCGCAGACCTGGTACCACTCCTGCAAGGTCTCGCCGAGCTTGGTGATGTTGGCGACGACCGACGTGACGATGAGTTCGCTGGCAACCAACTGACCGGGCGTCAACTGCTGGCTGATGACGAGCCAGCCACCGATGCCGAGGACGGCGGTGCTCGCCACGATCTGCAGGCCGAGGGCGCTGAGAATCTGGCGGAAGAGGATGCGAAAGTGCTTCCGGCGCGCAGCGACGTAGTCGCGACACAGCGTGTCGGCGCGATCGGAGGCAAAGTCGGCGCCGCCTTTGGTGCAGAACGCGGTGGTGTGCCGCGCCAGTTCTTGTAGCCACGCCCCGGTCTCGTACTTGGCCAACGAGGTGTCGATCGCCGTGCGCACGCCACCGACACCGAGCCCGAAGACGAGCACAAGGATGGCAACCAGCAGGGCCAGCACGAGGATCAGCAAGAACGGGTGGTAGAAGGACAACACGACCATGCCGACAACGGTCGACAGGACGATGTTGGTGAGCGTGAGGCAGAGCTTGGACGAGCTCTTCTGCACGGTGGCGGTGTCAAAGAAGCGATTGACCAACTCCGGCCCGTAGCGTCGGTCGAACGCGGCGATATCAACGCGAGGCAGTCGCCACGACAGGTCGCTGGTGACGCGGACGAAGATCCTCCGCTCGATCACTTCGGCGACGAAGATCTGCAGTGCACGCAGAATGCCCTGCAGCACGAGACATCCGAGCAAGACGCCGACGAGGACGACCAGCGGTGTCAGCAACGTGCCGAACATGATGCTGCTGATCAGCGCGTCGACCGTGAGCGGTACGGCCAGCATCAGCACGGCACTCGCAGCCCCGTAGACGACCATGATGCCGAGGTCGCTGGCCTCCGGACGGAGGAGGCGGAGATACTGCTTCCAGGCCTTGCGCCCGTGATTGGAATCCGTCATCGCGAGCAAGAGGGCAGTGGCAGAGTCGGCGCCGAGGCGATGCGGCGCGAAGTCTCTGTGACCCGTTCGAAGGGGCCCGAAACGGGGGTGAATCGGGGGCGGAGTTAGGGGATGGGGTGGGCCGAGTCAACGGACGAAATCGCGCCACTGTGCACCGGCGCGAACAACGGCCTTACTTGGTGCGCGACCGCCGCTTGCGCCACTTGGGCCAAAGCCACATCACGTAGCCACTGAGACCGAGGTAGAGCAAGGCCAGGGCGGCGACCGGCAGAACCACGGCGTGGGCGAAGTTGCCGAACCAGGAGCCATCGTGCAGCTGCTCCAGCCAGTCACTGAGCCGGCGCTTGGGTCCCGCGGTCTTCAGCGTCGTGGCGCAGACCTGGACCTCCATGTGGTCGTGGATGCTGATGACCTTGTGCACGCGTTGCTGCGGCCGGAAGTCGATGCGCGCGATGTCTGCCTCGCTGCGAAACTCGGGCAGGCCGAGCGCGAACACGGCGGCGTAGACCTCTTGGAGTGGCTTCAACTGCTCCGGCGGCCCCGGCGCGCCCTTCACCACCGGTGGCTGGAGAAAGTCCCAGTCCTTCTTCTTCAGCAACAGGAAGCCAGTGGTCGCGGACAACAACAGCACGAAGCCGAGGCCCACGCCGATCCAACGGTGCAGCAGCCAAAGGAGTCGAAACAGGCTCATCGACGGACACCATGCCCGAGCGGGTTCGCTGGTGCCACCGCTCGTCGTTCAGTACTCGAACCCCTCGTCGCCGGCGAGTTCCGCGTTGGGGTAGATGAGGTAGCACTTGCGGCACTTGCCGTAGGGCTTCTCGGTGTAGACGTGCTTTCGGTGCATCTGGTAGGTCGAGTTGTTCCAGATGTCCCAGAAGGGTTCTTTGAGCATGTTGCCGAAGTTCGGCATGCCGGCGACGCAGCACGGAATCACGTCGCCGTACGGGGCGATGTAGACGCGGCGCCACAAGAACCAGCAGCGGTACTCGGGCATCGTGCAGGGGCGGCCTTTCGGCGCCGCCGGGGCAACGGTGCTGGGCGCAGTCGTCGCGGTGGCGAGCACGGCGGGCGAGGTGGACGCAGCGACCGCGGCAGGCTCCTCGACGAGCGTGAAGTTCGGCGGGATCTTGATGTTGACGCCAAGGGCCTTGGCGACCTCGCGCGTGCGGTCCTGCCAATAGTTGGTTTCTTCGCGGCAATACTGCAGCGACTCGTCCTTGAGGCTCTCGTGGAATGACACGAGGTGGTTGAACACCACAAGGTCCGCGCCCCATTTCGCCGTCATCTCGACGAACTTCGGTGCCTCCTTCAACGTCCGCTTCATCAGGATGAAGTTGAAGTTGAGTTGCGGCCGCTGCTCCTTTGGCATCACCCAGCGCAGGTCGGTGAAGCGAGTGATGTTGTCGACGACTTCATTGAACTCGGCGCCGGTGCGGATCGAGTTGTAGGTCTCGCGCGTGGCCCCATCCATCGAGAAGGTGATGAGCTCGAGCTGCTTCACCAGCTTCTCGCGGAACCGCGACTCCTTCATCATCAGCGTGGCATTGCTGACCATCTCGAGCTTCATGCCGTAGCGCTCGAGGTCGTCGAGCTTCTGCTCCATCTTCGGCGTCATCAGTGGCTCGCCGAAGGCCGACAGCTGCATGGTCTTCGCGTACGGATACAGCTCGCGGACCACCTTGTCGTAGACCTCGTCCTCCATGATCACCTTGGGTGAATTGGGGTCGAGGAACTGGTTGCACATGAAACACTTCAGGTTGCAAACCGTCGTGCTCGTGAGGTTGATCCACGTCGGCATGGCGCGCGCGAACGGCAGCAAGCCCGCCTCGTCCTGCAAGGCGAGGCGTTCGTTGGCGGCTTTGAACTCCGGGCTGCCGAACGGCAGCGATGCGAGTTCTGCGGGCCAGGTCTCGAGGACGCGGGGGTCTGATGGCGTGAGGGTCATGCGGCTAGGGCAGGTCAGGTTACAGCGTCACATCGACCGTCTGCCCGGCAGAGATGGTCACGACCTGACCGGTGTTGGAACCAGCGTTGGCACCGCCGCCTTGGCCGCCGAAGCCGCCCATGCCAGCGCGGATGGCGATGCGCCATTGGCCCGGTCGAAGGCCGTCGAGGGTCGCCTTGCCGTTGCCGAGGATGCCGATCACCGGCTGCACGCCCTTCACGTCCTGCCCTTCGTAGGTCGCAATCACGGCGGCGAACGGGGTCGAGGTCGCGGTCGTCACGTTCACTTTTCCCGCCTGCAGCAGGCGCACTTCGATGTCGTTCTTGGTCGAACCCGAGGCGACCTCGACGGGCGCCGACTCGCTGCCGGCGAAGCCGGCCTTCTGCGCGCGCACGACCAAGGCGGTCTGCGGCGACACGCCGGGCAGTGAGAAGCGCCCCTGCTCGTCGGTCTTGACGTCGGTGCTGCCGCCACCGCCGAACATGTTGCGGCCATTGCGCCCGCCGCCAAACGACATGCCTTGCATCATCGACTCCAGCGACAGCGACGTGTCGCCGGCGACCACGACGCGAACGCTGGCATCGGCGACCGGCTTGCCTTCTGGATCGAGCACGACGCCAGCGAGGGCAGCCGAGTCGAGTTGGATGTCGAGCACGTTCTCGCCCAGTCGCAAGAACACCGGGGCAGTGACTGGCATGCTGCGGCCGCTCACTGTGACCCGCACGCGATGCTGGCCGGGCTGCAGTTCCTTCAGGGTGTAGCGACCCGACTCGTCGGTGCGCTGATTGCGACCGCCAGCGCCGCCGCCCATGCCGCGCATCCCGCGCATCATGTCGGCCATCGGGTCAGCGCTTCTGGCTTCGTCCTGCGCGCCGCTGACGAATTGAACCCGCGCGTCGGCGAGCGGCGTGCCGTTCTCCGTGACCAGGCCGGTCAACGTCGCCGACTGCGCCTTGCTCAGGGTCAACTCGACGGTGGCGCCGTCCTGGATCTCGGCTTCGAGCCACGCCGCCTCTGCACTCGCATCAGGGGCACCGCCGCGCCGTCGCGCTCCGCCAAACATGCCGCCGCCCGCACCAGCCGCTGCGAGGCGGAACTTGTGCACACCTGGCGTCAGGTGTTCGAAGGTCGCGACACCATCGCCGGTGCCGTTCTTGAAGTCGCTCTCCCCGCTTGCCGCAGCGAGTTGGCACTCGATGCGGGCACTGGGGATGGCCTTGCCGTCGCCGTCGAGCGCCGTGATCACCGCGGTGCCGCCGGCGACCAGTGTGACCGCGTGCTCGAGGTTGGCCGTCGTGGGCGGCTGCAACTCGGCGCTGCGATACGGCGCATGCGCGTCCTGCTCGACGACGACGGCGAAGGGCGCGTCCGTCAATGCGTTGAGCGTGGCGCGACCGTCGCGATCGGTCGTTTGCGTACCGATGCTCTGACCCATCATGCCGCCAAACGGGTTGGCGGCACCGCCGCCGCGCCGCCCCCCGCCTTGGTT
>CAMBXM010000039.1 GCA_945871815.1 Singulisphaera sp. GP187 | reverse complement strand
ACTGCTCGCTGCAGCGCCGCCACCAGAAGTTGGTCGAAGAGAGCCCGTGTCCCGTGCTGGACGAGGTGACCCGCCAGGCGATGGGTGACGCCGCGATCCGGCTGGCGAAGGCCGCCAACTACTACTCGGCTGGCACCGTTGAGTTCTTGCTCGACAAGGACAAGAACTTCTACTTCATCGAGATCAACTCGCGCATCCAGGTCGAGCACCCGGTGACCGAGATGGTCACGGGTACCGACCTGATTCGCGAGATGATCCGCGTCGCCGCTGGCGAACGGCTCTCGTTCGAGCAGAAGGACATCCGCATGCAGGGCCATGCGATGGAGTTTCGGATCAACGCCGAGGATCCAGATCGAGGATTCAAGCCGTCGCCGGGGCTCATCAAGACGTTCTTGGCCCCGGGCGGGCCGGGCGTCCGCTGGGACAGCCACGTCTATCAGGGCTACACCGTGCCGCCGCACTACGACTCGATGGTCGGCAAGTTGATCATCCATCGGCCGACGCGAAAGCTCGTGCTCGAGACCGCGCGGCGCGCCCTCCAAGAACTCACGGTCGATGGCATCGCGACGACCGCTGGACTGTTCTTGCGCATCCTCGAGCACTCCGATTTCGCCTCGGGCGAGATCGACACGGGCTTCATTGACCGCTACTTCGCGCCGCGTTGATCGAGGCGCTTAGGAGATGGCGAGCGAACCCAGCAGAGTCGGCACTCGGTTGTTGTTGCTGGCGAACTTGGTCGTCGGAACGCTGAGCGCCGCCGCCATCGTGGTGGCCTTCGTGCGCCCCGCGGTCTTTGGGCTCGAGTTGATCCCCGGACTGGACCTGCGCACGGTCCAACTGCCCCTGGCGACGCCGGTTTCGTGGGGCCTGTTCCTCGGTGCCGTGGTGTTGCTGCTCTGCAACTTTGCATGGCTGGTGCGGCGATCGCCCGGTCCCGGGCCACTCACACATATTGTCAGCGAATCGGCTTCCGGTCAGGTGAAGGTCGCGAGGGAGGCGCTGGAGTCCGGACTGCGCAACGCCGGCGAGGCGCTGCCGGAGATCACGCGCTTGCGAGTGCAGGTCGATTGCGCTCAGCCTCGTCGCATCGTTGTGATGTCGGTGTTCCAGTGTGCGGAGGGGGCCTCCAATCTGAACGCCAGCCAGCGACTGCGGCAGGTCCTGCGCGAACGCTTCACCGACATGGTGCAGCTCGCCGACGGGAATCGAGTCGAGTTCGAACTGGAGTTCCAGGGCTTCTTCGGCAAGCTGGCAAAGAAGGGCGACAAGTCGGCTGCGTTCGAACCCGAACCCCCGCCATTCACTGGGCCGAAGTATCCAATTGACGATGACGAGGGAGGGAACTGAGATGCGCGTGGGTGTTTTCACGGGCGGCGGCGACGCGCCTGGCCTCAATGCCGCGATCTGCGGCCTCGGTCGGCGACTCGTGGCACAAGGCGTGCAACTCGTCGGCTTTCGCGATGGCTGGCGTGGCCTGATCGAAGACCGTGCCGAGTCGCTCGATGGCGTCAACTATCAGCACTTGCTGGTCCACGGTGGCACCTTGCTCGGCAGCAGCGGCGACAACCCGTACCGCGATCCGGAGCGCGATGTTCCGCGCGTGCTCGCCACGGTAGCGAGGCACCGCCTCGATGCGCTCGTCGCGATCGGCGGTGAAGGTACGCTAGGCGCTGCAGATCGACTATGGACCGAGCACCGGTTGCCGATCGTGGGAGTGCCCAAGACGATCGACAATGACCTGTCGGCCACCGACTTCACGTTCGGCTTCTTTTCCGCCGTCGAAGTGGTCACCCGCGCGATTGACGACCTGCGTAGCACTGCAGAGTCGCACAGTCGCGTGATCGTGGTCGAGTGCATGGGCCGACACGCCGGCTGGATCACGGCCTACAGCGGTGTCGCTGCCGGGGCCGAGGCGATCTTGGTGCCGGAGCGTCCGGCTCACATCGAAGAGCTGTGCCAGAACCTCGAGAAGTTCCGCAAGGCGGGCGCGCGAGCGGCGATCGTCGCCGCCGCTGAAGGGTGCCGCGTGTTCGAGAATGGCGAGTGCCTGTCGTCGATGGAGAAGGATGAGTTCGGTCAGTACAAGACTGGCGGCGTCGCCGACTTGCTTGCCCGGCGCATCCAGAAGCGCATCGGCTGGGAATCGCGCGCGGTAGTGATGGGGCACTTGCAGCGAGCGGGACGACCGATCGCCTTTGATCGCATCTTTGCTTTGCGCCTTGGCGCCAAGGCCGCCCGCCTCGTGCTCGAGCGCCGCTATGGCTTCATGGCCGCGCTGCGCGCTGGCGAGGTGATCGATGTGCCGCTGCATGAGGCCGTCGCCGAACGGAAAACTCTCACCGACCAGTTTCTGGATCGGTACGAGACCTTCTTCCTGCCGATCAGCAGCATGTGACGACGCGTACGACGATGCCCAGGACTCCGCTCGCTTCGACTCTGACCCTCACCATGCTGGCCGTCTTGGGCGGTGCGCCGTTGACGGCGCAGATCTTCCCCTCCTACCCGTGGCCCGGCTCGCAGCAACCGCAGCAGCAGCCACAGCAGCAACAAGGTTCGCAGTGGAATCAGGGATCGGCAGGACAGGGGCAGGGCCCCGGAGGCACCAACGTGCCGATCTACGATCCGCGATCCGTGCGGCCGCAGTCGCTGGAGCCGCTGCCAGGCATGCAGTCGGCCGACCCTTCCGGGCTGTTCCCGACTTGGGTCAGGCCGGAGTCGTACCAGGGCTTTCCGGTGTTCCCGCCGAGCCTCGGTGGCTACGGCAACAACCCAGCGGTTGGCGGCGGACTGATGCTGCCAACGGGTGCAGGGCAATTGCCGCCGCCGGCGCTGCCAACAGCGCCTGACTGGCCAGCCTGGGTGCGAGCCAAGCGACCGGTCACGCTGCCGTACGAACCAGAGACCGTCGTGCTGGTGCGTCACGCCGAACGCGTCTGGTTCAAAGTCCCAACCGAGGATGCCTTCATCCCGCTCTACCACTACGACAATGCGCGCGGGCTTCCGGTTGGTTCGGAGATCCAGGTCCGCAAGACCGGAGAGTTTCTCTTGCTGGTCTACGGTGGCACGCGGTTCATGTCCTTTGGCACGGCGGCGCTGCGCGTCGACAAGCTGGAAGAGACAGCTGCCATCGTCACTCTGAGTGACTTCACTTGGATGGACCTCGCGGTCGCAAACCAAGGCTTGATCTGCAAGTTGCCCGATGGTTCTGAGCTGGAGATGGCAGCGCCCGCGGCGCCCATCGAGGATGTTGGACTCGGTGAGGCTCGCATCCGGCTCGAGCGACGAATCGAGCCTGGCGACTACAGCGGTCGGGCTACGATCTTCAATCACGGCTCGCGCGATGTGACCTGGCACACCGTATCGGGCGACGTGGCGCTGCAGCCGGGACACCGCGTGACATTCTTCCTCTCGCCGTCGACGGGGAACTTGGCCGGCGAGTTGAAAGAGGATGCTGCGGCGGCGCTCACTGCGGGGACCAGCCGCATCTGGGAGGCTACTGAGAGCGGTGCCGTGACGTGGTCCGGTGCGCGCTTCGATCTGACGAACGGTGCACGCCTGTGCCTTGACCCGCTGCTCGGCGATCCGTTCGGCAAGAAGTCGCCCGTCCTTTCGCCGCCGACGCCGGATCGCTGAACGCTCGCCAGACCGTTCTGTGCTGCGGGCCCTCAGGGCAGCGGTGGCAGCGTCATCGTGAAGCAGGCGCCGCGGGTCTGCAGATTCTCTGCCCGTAGGCTGCCGCCGTGATCGGTCACGATGCGGTGGCTGATGGCAAGCCCGAGTCCGGTCCCCTTACCCGGCTCCTTGGTGGTCACGAACGGTTCGAAGATCCGATCTTGGAGAGCGGGCGGGATCCCGACACCCTCGTCGACAACCTCGAGCACGACGAGCCCGTCGAGCATCCGCGTGCGGATCGTGATCGTCCCGCGGTCGTGACTGGCGTCGATCGCATTCTTGATCAGGTTGAAGGCCACTTGGCGCAGATCTGCGGGGTCGCCGAGAACTGGGCTGAGGTCCTTCTGTAGTTCGAGCTCGAGGCGAATTCCGGCGCGGCCCGCCGAATGCTCGAGCATGGTCACGACCTCGGATACCTCGCGCGACAGCCAGACCGGATCGCGTCGACCCGACTCTGGCCGTGCAAACGCAAGCAGGCGAGCCGTGGTGTCGCGGGCCCGCATCGCCTCTTTGGCAATGATCTGCAGATAGTCCCGAGTCCTGGTCGAGTCCCGGGCCGAGGGTGCGGCGGTGCGGGCGCCGTTGGCGTTCTCGGCGGCGGCGAGTGCGCGTTGCGAATCCCGCAGCAAGCCCTCGGCGCAGGTCGCGATCGCGGCCAGGGGATTGTTGATCTCGTGCGCCACACCAGCGGCAAGGGTGCCGAGGTCGGCTAGCCTCGCGGTGCGCAGCAGTTCACTGGTGCGCTGCTTCACGCGCTCCTCGAGGTCCTCCTGGTACTTGCGTAGCCGTTCCGTCATCGCCAGCAGCGTGTTGGCCAGCATGCCGAGTTCGTCGTTGTGGCGAATCGTCAGCTTGAGATCGAGGTTGCCGCTGCTGACTTGGCGCACGCCATCTCGGAGTTCGGCGAGCGGGCGGAGGATCCGGCGCTGAAACAGCGTGGCTGCAGCCAGCAGCATCACGCCGGCCATGGCGGCGACGACCAAGACGATGTGGACGAATTCTTCCGAGCTCTCGACGAGGCTCGCACCGAGTGCTCGCGCTTCGTCCTCGATCTCGCCATAGAGTGTCATCGCGGCACGCGAAGCCGCCCGAACGTGTGGGTCGGCGAGTTCGAGTCCGGTGTGAGGATCGTCCAGGAGTCGCTCGAGCAGGTTGAGTTCGGTACGAACGACGCGCGCGAGTCGATTCTCGTTCGATTGGTGCCGCGGGTCGGACGGATCGGGTCCCTCGGCGCTCTCGACGCCGAGCCCGACTTCTTGCGGATCGAACCCGGCAAGAATGCTCTTCGCCGTCGCGAGGTGCTGGCGGGCGTCGGCGTCGGCAACTTTGCGTTCGGAGTCCTCAAGAGTGGGCGCTGCCGTGACCCACGACTCGATGCCGCGAAGTTCGTCGACGAGGCTTCGGGCATGCGCGATCTCCCGCGTCTCGACGTACATGCACTCCACGTTGGTGTGCACGCGCCCGACCATCAGCAAGATGACCGCGAAGCTCGAGAGGATGACGAGCGAGAGCGGCAGCAACGCGACCCAGAAGACGCGGCGCAGGGAACTGGACGGGCGCTGCTGTGGGGCGATCATGGTCGGGGCTGCCAGCTTCCATCGGACGCTCGTCCGGCGGAAATCGAGGCGCAATGGATGCAGAGGGCTCGGATCAAGGTCTCGCGGCGAACTCCAGATCGAACCCAAGGGTCACAGCGACCGGATCCGGCAGCAGCCCGAGGTAGTACAGATTCGGAAGGTCGAGGGTGTCGCCGGCGACGGTGGCAGTGCCCTGCACATGGATGCGTCCGTTGCCAAGGGCCACATGCCAGAGCTGCATGGAGAAGCTCTGTCCGGGGGCACCCAGAGAGATCCTCCCACTCCAGTCGACGCGATGAAGCGGCAACTCGGCGACGGCGGTCGCCATGAGGGCGCGGCCGGCAAAGCGCAACCGGTTGTATGTGGATAGCCCCAGCAGGCGGCGCAGATGGTCGTCCGCGACGGTCTTCTCACCGCCGGCCAAAGGCGAAGACTCGGGCTCCAGCACGTCCAGCGTGCGTAGATCGACGTCGACCTCCAAGGTGTCCGGGGCGCTCTCGCCCTGCCGCAGCCAACCCGTCACCTGGTCGCTCCGGGCCCGCACTGCGAAGGATCGGCTATGCGCCGACAGCACGAAGCGACCGCGCGTCGGCACGATGTCGTAGGTGCCAGCCTCGACCGCCCCACGGCGAACGGGCATCGGCAGTTCCAACGTCGACGTCCCGCGGGCACTGACCGGCGACGGCGTCCGCGCCAGCTTTGGCTGCAGCAGAAACACCAGCGCCGCAGCGCCAAGCGGTCCAAAGATCGCGACTCCCGTGCGCCAACTCATGAGCTCGGCGCCGCCTCGCGCCACTGCCGCCAAAAGGCTGGTTGGAGCAAGTCGCGCGGGTGCACGGCATCGCCGGTCAGGTTCACCAGCAAGTCGCAGAGTCGAGGCCAGGCTGCCAGTGCGGACAGGCAACTGCGCACCAGGAAGGGATGGCGGATTCCGCGCTGCAGCAGCGCTGCCAGCCGCAGTCGCGGAGCGATCTCTCTGCGACGTTCCTGCTCGTAGCCGCGCATTGCCGCGGCGGCTCGGTGCGGCTCGTGCCGGGCCACGGCAAGAGCGTTCGCCAGGGATCGTGCCCCGTGCAGTGAGAAGTAGATGCCCTCGCCGGTCAGGGGATCGATGTAGCCACAGGCATCGCCCACCAGTGCGCCGCCGGCAAAGGTCTGCTTCGTCGTACGGAACGCGAGCGGACCGATGCCCTTCCACTGGCCACGTCGCTTGGCATTACTCATGCGTCGCGCCAACATCGGCGCCGCCGCGATGTGCTCCTGCACGAAGGCGTCGAGGTCGCCGTCGCGATCGGCCAGCGCGTTTCGATCGATCAAGAGGTTGAGGTGGAACGAGCCGTCATCGACGGTAGTCGCGGCGAAGTACGCGTTGTCGAGGAAGTGCACTTCGGCCTCGGCCGCCGGTACGACGCCGTCGAAGTGCGCGACCAGAGCGAGCCGATCCAGCCACCGGATTTGCCGCTGGACGCCGAGTTGGCGTGCGACCCGCGAGTGGACACCGTCGGCGCCGATCGTCGTCTGCGCCCGAACCGCGCGCTCGGCACCCGTCTGGTCGCGAAGCACTGCACCGCTGACTGCGCCATTGGCGTCGCGCAACAAGGTGCGGAACTCGTGGCGTTCGAGCCAAGTTACCTCTGGGCGGGCCCGAGCGGCTCGCAGGAGCTCGGTGTCGAGGATCTCGCGGCGAATGGCATAGCCTGCGTCGTTGTACGGCGCGGAGGTTAGTGATCGGAACCGACCACGGGCGCGCCATTCACCGCTGCACAAGTGCATGCCGTGAATCCTGCGCGTGCCTTGTTGCAGCAGGGCATTTTCGACGCCGAGTTCTTGCAGGTACGGGCGGCATTCCGGACTGAGAAACTCACCGCATGGCTTCGCTCGCGGGAAGGACTTCTTGTCGGCCAGCGCTACGTCGAAGCCGCTTCGGGCTAGGTGCGAAGCCAGGGCCGTCCCAGCCGGGCCAGCGCCGAGAATGAGCACGTCATGGATCTTGGTCATGCCCCTTCCCCGTGGCGGGTGGTCGACAGCAGCAGCGCCGGCAAGAGCACGCCATCGCCAACGAGGGCGAGTCCGATGGTGGCCGCCGCCAGAATGGCAAACTCGTGCGTCGATTCCATGCCGCCCAACAGGCCCGCGCCGAAGCCGATCACCAGCACGATGCTGGAGCCAATCATCGGCGAGGCGATGCGCTCGATGGCGTGCTGGACGCGAGCCACGCCATTGCCACTGCCGTGGCGGAAGTGGTGCAGGAAGTGAATCGTGTTGTCGACGATGAGACCGAGCATCACGCTGCCGATCATCGCGTTGGCAACGCCAAGCGGCCGGTCGAACATCGCGAGCGTGCCGTAGAGCAGCAAGCACGGGAGCACGTTCGGGATCATCCCGAGCATGGCCATGCGAAACGAGCGCAGCGCGCCCCACAAGGTGAGGCTCAGCATCACCAGTGCCAGCGCCATGCCGAATAGCTGGCCGTAGACGAGGCGTTCGGAGTCGCGCGCGATCTGTACGGCACTGCCGGCGATCTGCACGCCGCGAAGGTCGAGGGCGCGGGCGCGCTCCTCAGTGGAACGAAACAGCGCGGTGCGGGCCTCACTCCCAGACGGAGCGAGTAGCAGCGGCACCATGACCGTTCCGTTGAGGGCGGCGCGCGGCGGGCCAGCCGGGCCGGCGGCGGGTGTGGTCGAGGCGACGGCGGCGACGAAGGGGAGCAGTTGCTCGGGGCCCAGGTGCGTCGCGGCATTCTCGACCAGGAGATCGAACTGTTCCGCGCCGCCGAGGTGGTCAGCGATCTCGGCGAGATCGCTTCGGCACGTGGCATGCGGCGGGAGGACTGCCATCGGGTCGTTGTCGACGCGGACACTGCGTAGAGCGTTGATTGCGATCAGTGCGAGGGCCGCAGCCCCGAACACGATCGGCTTGCGTTGTCGTCGGAGCCAGTGCGCGTAGGCGCTGGCGCCGCTGGCGCCAAGCGGCAGCGCTGCTACCCGTGCCGGGAACTCGCTGAGCCAACGCGGGAGCAGGGTCAAGGCGAGGACATGCACGATGCCCGTTCCGATCGCCGCGAGGGCGCCGAAGTTCGCAACCGCCGGGATCGGATGGAACGCGAGGGACCAGAAGCCGAGCATCGTCGTGCCCGTAGCCAAGGTTGCTGGCCACAGCAACTCGCGGCCGGCGCGAGCGGCTGCCTCCTGCGGGGAGAGGCCTTCGCGGCGCAGCGTGCGGAAGGCGGCGAGAACGTGAACCGCCGAGGCGATGCCGATCGTCAGCAACACCGGGTCGAGCAAGACGGCAATCGGGTCGAGTTTCTGACCGAGCGCGTAGCGACCGGCTCCGAGCAGCAGGATCGCGAGCAGTGCCGGCAGCAACGCCCCTGCTGCGTGGGCGAAGCTGCGATAGACCAGGAGAAGGACCGCAAACAGCGTGACGACGATCGCGGGCACCAGTCGTTCGCGGTCGGCCGCGACGCCGCGGGCGATGGCGGCCTCGGCCACCGCGATGCCGGCGGGCAGCATTCGCATCGTCACGGGCCCTAGCATCTTTGCGACCTGAAGCAGCGACTCGACATCGGCCTCGGGTTCGATGTGCAACTGGAGGAGGGCGAGGTCAAGCCGCGGTTCCATCAACTTGGCGACGCTCACGACGTCCGCTTCGGACCGAAGGCGCAAGGCCAGCTGATTCAGCGCTTGGCGCTCGACCGGCGCTACGGGTTGGCGCGACCTCGTCAGGAAGGCCAACGCCAAGTGGTCCTGGCTGCCAAAGGTCCCGTGCAACTGCGCCGTCGCGGCAGCCTCTTTGCTCGACGGGGCCTTCATTGCCGTGTTGTGGCGGTCGATCGGCAGCTGGTGTGCGACGGACTGGAGCCACGCCATGATTGGCACCAGCAGCAGCCAGCGCCAGCGGGTCGCAGTTGGGTGGGGGCTCATCGGCATCGGCAACCCAATCGTGCGCACGCGCCGTGCCAATTCCGCTTGCCGGTCTCAGTTTTCTGCGAGGCTCCGCTCGGCCGAGCCTAGAAGGGGCTTCCCCATTGGCCCGCGAGAGCGGCCGAGCAGCGCAGTTCGAAGGCACGGAGCCGACTCGTAGCGGAATCCGCAGATCCCGCGGAGCGCTCACAACGCCGCCATCGGCCGTCGGGGCTGGCCGCAGCCACTGGCGCTTCAAGCTGCCACGTCGCCGCCGACGATGTGCCGTCGCGGCCCTAGCCGAGGGTTGCGCGCCCGGAGGCGACGGACGATCCGTGGGCCAATGCAAGAAGTGCGCGATCTGTGAAGCGATTACCAGGGAACCCGGAGCGTCCCCGGTTGGCTCGAGCGGCACGATGGTGCCGGTCGCCGCTCAGAACCACACCATGATGCCAGGTCTACGACCTCGGCGACTTGTCCGCGGCACGACCCTTGCCGAGACTCTGTCGATGGCAGTGTCGATTTTCAGCGTGGTGGGTGTGGTCGCGGTGCTCGCAGTCGGCGTTGCCGGCATCGGTGCCAGCCTCTTGGTGAAAGACCGGATCCGCATCGAGTTCCACGACGATGCGCCGAAGGACGATGGCCTGGCGATCGTTCGCGATGACCTTCGCAGCATGCAGACGGACTTGCAGGCTCTGACCAAAGCGTTGGGGCAGCAGTTGGGGGAGTTCGGGACGGCGATGGGCCAGCAAGAGGAGCGCAGCACCTCGGAGTCGAAAGCCGTCCTGCTCGCCATCGCGAGCTTGGAGCGAGCGCTCGGCGCGCAGTCGGGCCGCCTGCAGGGACTCGAGCGCCAATTGGCGTCGCTCGAATCGCGCGCTCCCAGCGAACACATGGAGTCTTCTCCCGTGCCGTCTGCGGTTGCCGCCGTCACGCTGCCTGCGGTGGAATCGGAGCCGTCGCCGGCTGCGCCGGTGCCGGAATCCCGATCCGATCCTGTGGTCCCGTCGACACAGAAGCCGAAGGCGTTCCTTGGTTTTCAGCTGCCGAGTCGTGCCTTCCATTTCGACCAGGTGCAGCAGTTCGAGATCCTACCGGAGCTGAGTCGGGTCGGCTTCGACGCCAAGAGCACGCTGCATGACTTCAGTGGCGTGACGTCGAAGATCACTGGCTCGTTTGCCGCCAACCTCGCCGACCAAGCGGGCGCCTGGACCGGATGGATCGCTTGCGAAGCGACGACGCTGGCGACCGGCGTCGAGGGCCGCGACACGGCAATGCGGGAACACCTCGACACCGAGCATCACGCCGAGGTCCGTTACACCATCGAGTCGTTCACACCCGACGTCGGCGGGATTGACGCAGCCAAGGAGACTGTCTCCGGCAGCGTGAACGGCACGTTCGAGATTCGCGGCCAGAAGAAGGCCGTGAGCCTGCGAGTGAAGCTCTCCGTGGACTCGAGCCGCCGCGTTTCGGTCGAGGGACAGACGACGTTGCACCTGCCGGACTTTGCCGTGCCGGTGCCGAGCCAGCTCGGGTTGATCAGCATGGAGCCCGATGTCCTGGTTTGGGTGGCGCTGCGTGCTCGGGTTTCGACTGGAGCTGCCCGTGCGCGCTAGTTCAACCGCGGTGCTGGCGGCACTCCTGCTGTTGCCCTGCTGCATCGGCTCGAACGTCGTGGCGACGGCGGACCGCGCCGTGGTGGCAAAGGACGCCCTTGCGACAACGGTATGGACCGCGGCCGCCGCGGCGGACTTCCACGGGCTGTTCGAGTCGATCGAAGTGCGCGGCGAAGCGGCGCTGTCGTTGCGCAAGGTCTACTACTGGTTTCAAGCGAGTGGTCGCTACTCCGGTGCGGCTCTGGTGGAGCAAGACGATGGGGTTGCCTTCCAGACCTTGTCGGGCACGTGGACTCTCGCGCCAGACGGTCTGCATCTCGACGGCAGCGAGGCGCTGTCGGCCGAGGTTGCACCAGAGCTGCTGCGCATCGCCGTGCCCGGCGGCACCTTGGTTCTGCGGCGCGTTGTGTTCGAGTGAACAGGAATCAAGTGCAACAGCCCCAGGCGACGGACGTGTTCGCGGCACCCGGGTGGTGGTCCGAGGACAACCGCACCTATGCGTCGTTGCGCGCCGTGAACGCGGTGCGGCTCGAGTATCTGCGGGCCTGGCAGTGCGACTGGTTTGGCGCCAGCGGTCCCCGCAACGTTGTCGACTTTGGTTGTGGTGGTGGCCTCATGGCCGTCCCGATCGCCCAGCAGGGTGCGCGCGTGATCGCGGTGGATCGCTGCTTGCCGGCGGTGCGCGAGGGTGCAACGCTGGGCATTGCCGGCGTGCACTTCGTCTGCGGTGACTTGAACGCGAGCCCCGTCGTGGATGGCTGGGCGGATCTGGTCTTGCTCAACGATGTCCTCGAGCACGTCGACGATCCCACAGCGGTCGTGGCGATGGCGGCGGCCGTGTTGCGCCCAGGCGGCGCGATGTTCGTCAACACGATCAATCGCACATGGCGAGCACGCGTGCTCGCGGTGTGGGGTGCCGAAGGTCTCGGCCTGATTCCGCGCGGGACCCACTGCGCGGATCAGTTCGTCACGCCCGCCGAGCTGATGGCCGCAGCCCGCGCCGCAGCGCTGCACAAGACGCATGAAGGCGGTGAGAGCCCACGGCTGTGGGCCTCGTTGCGATCGGGTGTTGTCGCCCTGCGCCGGAGCCGCAGCACTGCTGTGGGCTACTGCATGGGATTCCAGAAGGAACACGCATGAGCCAGCGCACTCGCGAACGAGCGCTCGCCCTTACCCTCGGGCTGCTTTGCCACGGCATGTTCTTGGCTGCCGTCAGCTCGATGGCGTTCTCGTTGTCGGCCGGGCTGCAGCTTTGGAGTGGTCCCTTTGGCGGCACCACCGCGGTTGTCGTTGATGTGCTGCTGATCATGCAGTTTCCGCTGCTCCACTCGTGGATGCTCAGTCGTTCTGGCCGTGCGGCGTTGCGTGCTCTCGCGCCCTGGTGTGCTGGACGCTTTGCGACGACGACCTACGCGACCTTGGCCTCCCTGCAGTTGTTGGTGGCGTTCTGGCTGTGGACTCCGAGCGGTGTGGTCTGGCCCCGAGCAGAAGGTGCGTTGTTCGCGATGCACGTCACGCTGTTTGTGGGCGCGTGGTTGTTCCTGGTGAAGGCGCTCTACGACGCGGGCCTATCGCTCCAGACCGGTGCTGCTGGCTGGACGGCTGTTTGGTCGGGCCGCGAGGTCCGCTATGGCGGCATGCCGACCCTGGGGCTGTTCGCCCGCTGTCGGCAGCCTATCTATCTAGGCTTTGCGTTGGTGCTTTGGACCGCGCCGTGCTGGAGCCTCGATTGGCTGCTGCTCACGGTGGCTTGGTCCAGCTACTGTGCTGTCGGTCCGCGCTTCAAGGAACGTCGCTGGTTGGCACTCTATGGCGAGCGTTTCGCGGCTTACCGTCGCTCTGTCCCGTACATGATCCCAAGGTTTCGTTGATGAAAATCGCCGCCGTTGGCAGCGCGCTGCCGCAACACTACTACGACCAAGCGACGCTCGCTCGCTACCTGCAAGGTGTGTTTGCCGCCGATGCGCCTGCTGCGCGTCGCCTGCCGCAGCTGTTCGAGAACACGCGCGTGCGCGGTCGGCATCTGTCGCTGCCGATCGAGCAGTATGGGGCCTTGAAGAACTTCACCGATTTCAACGCCGCGTGGCTCCGCTGCGCCTTGGATCTCGGGGAACGGGCGGTGCGGGCCGCCTTGGATCGCGCCAGTTTGCGGCCGCAGGACGTCGACGCGTTTTTCTTCTCGACGGTGACCGGGCTCGCGAGCCCGTCGCTCGAGGCCCGGCTGATGAACAGGATGGGAATGCGATCGGATGTTCGTCGCGTCCCCATGTTTGGCCTCGGTTGCGCTGCAGGTGCCGCTGCCGTGTCGCGTGCAGCAGACTTCGTGCGCGGGGAGCCAAGCGGCAAGGCCGTCGTGCTCACGGTCGAGCTCTGCTCCTTGACGTTGCAGCGCGACGATACCTCGGTTGCCAACCTGATCAGCAGTGGCCTCTTTGGCGACGGCGCTTCCGCGGCCATCGTCGTCGGTAAGGACTGCGAAGCGAATGGGCCCACGATCGAAGCGACCCGCTCGGTGTTCTATCCCGATACCGAGGATGTGATGGGTTGGAACATCGGCGCGCACGGGTTTCGCATCGTGCTGTCGCCGCAGGTTCCGGTCGTCGCGCAAGAACGGGTGCCGGGCGACGTCGACGCCTTCTTGTCGAGCCGCGGCTTGAAGCGCGCCGACGTGAGAAGCTGGGTTTGTCACCCGGGTGGCCCCAAGGTGCTGCAGGCGCTGCAGGACGGTCTTGGGCTTGCCGACGAAGAGCTTTCGTGCAGCTGGGAAAACCTGGCTCGCGTCGGCAACTTGTCGAGTGCTTCCGTGCTGCTGATTCTCGAGGACACGATGGCGCGCAAGCGGCCGCCGGCTGGCAGTCCAGGGATCATGCTGGCGATGGGGCCAGGCTTCTGCAGCGAACTCCTGCTGCTGCGCTGGTGAGTGACTGCCCCGATGGGCGCGCGCGCGGCAACTGGGCGCGCGGCGGCTTCGCACCCGGCCACTGCCGAGCCCCCGGCGCTAGCGCGACGGCTCTTGAGCAATCCTCGGCAACAGCGCGAGCCACTCGGGCAGGCGCGAAGTGACCGCTGCCGCGATCTGGTCGCGGGCTTGGCGGTAGGTCTTCAGATTGCCGCCGTAGGGGTCGGCGATGTCTTCGTTGTCAGGTCGCAGCAAGGAGACGCGGTCCTCGACCTCGGGGACGAGGTCGAGCAGTGTGAGCAGATGCGAGTTCGACAAGCAGTGAATGCGCGTCGCCTTCAGGGCCAGATCCTTCTGCAGTTGTGTGCTGCTGTGCGAAGTCAGGTCGAGACCGACTTCGGCCGCCGCCGCCATACTGCCCTCGCTGGCGGGGACACCGTTCATCGTGCCCGTGCCGGCACTTTGGAAGCGCAATCCGCGCGCTGCGACCCGCCCGACCGAGAGGTTGAGCGCGTTGGCGACCACCTCGCGCGCCAGTACTTCTGCCAGGGGCGAGCGACAGGTGTTGCCGGTGCACACGAACAGCACGGTGCTCGCGGCCGTGGCCAGAATCTCGGCCCGCGACAAGATCCCCTCGTGGAGCACTTCGAGTTCCGCGCCGGTGCAGCGCACCACGGTCGCGGTGTTTCCGAGCGGCGTCGGCCCGGCGTCGAGCAGGAGGTCGAGTTGCGCACCGAAGCGGGCTTCGATGGTCGCAGGGTCGCACAGCGGCGCTTCATTGCCGACCTTCAGCGGCGCAAACCACACTGGCTCGCCGACCGCCCGGATGACCGCGCGGGTGAAGTCGTGCGCCGGCACGCAAAGTTCGATCGTGCCGCCGGACCTGCTTGGCAACCAAAGCGCGAGGGGTCCGGGCCAGTAGCGAGCACAGAGCCGGCCTACCCGCGGGTCGCTGACGTCGGCGAGGGCCTCAGCCGCCGATGCGTCGGCCAGGTAGGTCGCAAACGGTCGGCCTCGGTTGGAGCCAAGCAGCGCCTGCGCCTTCGCGACCGCGTTGGCGTCGCCAGGTCGCATCGCGAGGCCGTACACGGTCTCGGTAGGGAGCGCCACGAGCTGGCCCCGGCGCAGCGACTCGGCGGTGTTGGCGATCACCTCCTGGCTGCGCGATCGGGAAAGCTCGATCCGTCGGGCTGGCATTTCGGCGCAAGATAGCGAGGGCCTGCCGATTTGACTCGCCTCCTCCCAGTATCTATGGTCGCTCGGCTCCCCATGCAGAACCAAGGACGCGAGGAACGGCAAGCGAGGATCCGCACGCAGCGCCTCGCCGAGCTCGGCGCACTGCTGGCGGGCTTTGCCCACGAGGTTCGCAACCCGCTTAGCACCATCGGGCTGAACCTGCAGCTGGTACTCGAGGACTTCAAAGACGCGGAGACGACGCGCGACAGGCGCACGCAGAAGCGGATCGGCACCGTCGAGGCGGAAGTCCGGCGGCTGCAGAAGATCCTCGAGGAGTTTCTGAGCTTCGCCCGTTCGCCGGAGCCGAAGCTCTCGCCCGTCGACCTCGATCAGCGGATCCAGGCGGTCGTCGAATTCCATGCGCCTGAACTGACGGAGCGCGGCGTTTCGTTGCGCTTCTATCCGGGTGGCGTGGGCAAGATCCCGGCTGACTGGGATCACCTTCAGGCTGCGGTAGTCAACTTGCTGCGCAATGCCGGGGAGTCAACCCCTGCCGGGGGGCAAGTCCTGGTGTCGAGCTTGCGCGATGGCGACGACGTTTTGATCCGCGTCACCGACACCGGATCTGGCATCGCCCCTGAGCTGCAATCGCGCATCTTCGAACCCTACTTCAGCACCAAGAAGACCGGAACCGGACTCGGCTTGCCGACCGTTCGCCGTGTCGTCGAGGAGCATGGCGGCACGCTGACCTTCACGTCCGAGGTTGGCAAAGGCACGCAGTTCACAATGCGGTGGCCGTGGCGCAACCCAACCGACGCGAACGGACCGGCATGAACACGGAGAACTGGGCATGACTACGGATCCGATCCTGGTCGTCGATGATGACGACGCGTTGCGGCAGACACTCGTCGCTGCGCTGGAGAGCCTGCCGGTGGAGATCACCGCGGCCGATAGCGGTCGCGCGGCCGTCGAGATCCTGAAGAACCGTCGTTTCGCAGTGGTCGTCACCGACCTCGTGATGAAGGACCTCGACGGCTTTGCCGTGCTGCAAGCCGCGCGGGACAGCTACACCAACTGCCGCGTCGTGATGTTGACCGGTCACGGTAGCCGCGACGTCGCCGTGCAGGCGATGGAGAAGGGCGCCACCTACTACGTCGAGAAGCCAGTCGACCTCAAGGACCTGCGCACCAAGGTCAAGAAGTGTCTCGAAGACCACCAGAAGGACCTGCGCTACGACGATCTTCGCGGGCAGCTCGAGCGATCGTTTGGCATCGAGGGCATCGTCGGCCAGGACCCGCGCATGCGCCGCGTGCTCGACACCGTGCGCCAGATCGCGCCTACGGCAGCCTCCGTACTGATCCTCGGTGAATCCGGCACCGGCAAGGAGTTGATCGCGCATGCGATGCACAAGCTGTCGCCTCGCCATCAGAAGCCGTTTGTACCGATCAACTGTGGGGGAATGAGCGAGGGCACGATCGAGAGCGAACTGTTCGGTCACATCAAGGGCGCCTTCACCGGTGCCGTTGCCGATCGCGAAGGCAAGTTCGAGTACGCAAACGGCGGCACGCTGCTGCTTGACGAGGTGGGGGACATGCCGCTGCAGACGCAGGTCAAGCTGCTACGTGTCCTCGAGGAGCGCGCGGTTGCGCGCCTGGGCGACAACCGCATGCGCCCGGTGGACGTGCGCGTGCTCGCATCCACCAACGCGGAGTTGCTGCAAAAGGTCAAGGACGGCTCGTTTCGCCAAGATCTGTACTTCCGCCTCAAGGTGGTGACGATCGAGTTGCCACCACTGCGCGAGCGGCGTGCGGACATCAAGCTGCTGATCGACCACTTCTTGAAGCACTTCGCGCAGCTGCACGGCAAGGGCGTCGAGCATATCGACCGCGACGCGCTGGTGCCGCTGGTCCAGTACGACTGGCCTGGAAACGTTCGCGAACTCAAGAACGCCATAGAGTCCATGGTCGTCCGTGCTCGCGGCAACATCCTGACCCGCAACGACCTTCCGCCCGAAATCTGGGCGCCGCTTCAGGTCGGGCAGGACAGTTGGCAGTTCCTCGCCGGGCACACGCAGCAGGAGGTCGAGCAGAACCACATTCGCGTCGCCCTCCAACTGTGCCAGAGCAACCGGCAGAAGGCGGCGAAGTCGATGGGCATCAGCGAGCGAACTCTCTACCGCAAGATTCGCGAGTACGGGCTGCAGTAGCGAGTCGAACGATCGTGTTGGCGACTCGACCCGTGCGGTCTGGCGTCCTATCGTGGTTGCATGGCATTGCGGTTCCAGGTCCGGGCGGCGCTGTTCGCGTCGGCAATCTTCGTCGCGAACGTCGCCCTGCTGAGGGCGCAGGATCCAGAGAACGAGTTCACGATCCTGCTGCAGGATGCACAGAAGACTCTGACCAAGGGCGAACTGCGCTCGGCAGAGAACTCGTTCCAGGAGATTCTCGACGCGCGCGAAGAGGCGAACGAAAGCGATCGCCCGACTGCTGCGGTGCTGCTCTCGGCTCGCGCTGGCGTTCTGGCAATCGAGCTTCGCCGCGGTCTCTACCAGCAGGTCATCGACACCATTCGCGACCTGCCCGAACAGGAGCAACAGCGTCGCGATCTGCGTGCATTGCTCGCGCGTGCTCTACGAGCGGTTGGCCAGTACGAAGCAGCGGCGGCCTTCTGGCAGGAGATCCGGACGAAGGAGCCTGCGGATTTGGAGGCTCGCTACGAACTCGGCGAGATCGAGTGGGCGATGGGCAAGCGCAAGAACGCGCGAGCCATCTGGAGCGAGGCGGGCAAGTTGCCGGCGCCCACGGACGCCTTGCAGTTGACGCATCAGGCGCGCTGTCGCTGGCGGCTTGGTGGGCCCGAGGAGGTCATGGCCGCCAGTGCCGATCTCGTGAGGTCGCTCGAACTGCAGCCTGACTTGTGGCTCGCGCGCATGACTCTCGGCATCTTGCGTTTTCAGGTCTACGGTGAGGCTCGTGGATTTCCCAGTGGCGAGCGCGACCTCAACACCGTGCTCGAGAAACACGGCGACGTCGAGGAGGCGCTGCTGTGGCTCTACCGACTGCGGTCGTCCAACTTCGTCCTCGATGGCGGCAAGACCGAGCGGCTTCTCGAGCGGGTGCTCGGCCAGAATCCCCGCAGCGTCGCGGCCATCGTGCAGCGAGGGGCTCGGGTGCTCGATGACCGGCGCTACCAGGACGCCGGCGAGGTGCTCGACCAGGCGCTCGCAGTCGATGGCCGCGACAAGGACGCTCTGGCCCACCGCGCCGCCGTTGCCTGGCTGTTGCACGACGAGGAGGACTACGCGAAGTGGCGCGAACGCGCACTCGTGGGAGACGAGAAGCAGCCGGACGTCGACCGCGTGCTCGGCGAACACCTCGTGGCGCTCTATCGCTTCGCGGACTCGATTCCCTTTTTCGAAGCCGCGCTGTCCGCCGAGCCAGATGACGTGCCGTCGTTGCACGGTCTCGCCAAGGCGTTGATCTACACCGGCCAGGGCGCCCGCGCCAAGGAGGTGCTGCTGCGCGCAAAGGCAAAGGACGCTGGCTACGTCGACCCTTGGCGCACCAACGCGCTCGCGGTGCAGCAACTGCTCGACGAACAGTACGATCGGGTCGAGAACGAGCGCTTCGTCGTGTCGGTGCATCGCGACGACCGCAACGTGATGCTTGAGTACTTGATGCCCTTGTGCCTCGAAGCGTTCTCGACGCTGGGTAGCAAGTACCAATACCAACCGGACCGCAAGGTCGCGGTAGAGGTGTTCCATACCTGGGATGACTTCTCGGTGCGGACGATCGGCTTTCGTGGCTTCACCGCGCTCGGCGCGTGCTTCGGCCCGTTCCTCACGTTGGTGTCCCCTGGCGACACCGATCTGCGCAAGCAGGACTTCATGTGGGAGGCGACGGTGTGGCACGAGTATGCGCACGTGCTGACCCTGGGAGTATCGAAGCACCGTGTGCCCCGTTGGCTGACCGAAGGTTTCTCGGTGCACGAGGAGAAGGAGCGGGATCGCACCTTCGAACGCGGCATGGACCGCGAGTTGTTCGACGCGTTCCACAACCGCGACATCCCGCCTGTTCGTCTACTCAATCGCTTGTTTCGCGGCGAGCGCATTCTCTTCGGCTACTACCAGGGTGGGTTGATCGTCGACCTGATTGCGCGAGACTTCGGCTTTGCGAAAGCGATCGAACTGCTCCGCGCCTTTGGTGACGATCTGGACAACGAAGCAGCGTTCCAACGCGCGCTGGGGATCTCGTCGGCAACGTTCGACCAGCAGTTCCTAGAGTTCGTGGACAAGGAGAAGCTGCGCGGCATGAAGCTGGTGCCGCACTTCGACGATGCGGCCGTTCACCGCCTGTTGACGCGCGCGACCAAGGAACCGAGCGACCTACAAGTACGCATCGATCTGGCGTGGGCCTTCGTGCAGCGCAGGAATCCGGTCGATGCCGGTCCTCACCTTGCTTTGGTGTTGCAGCGTGAACCCGACAATGGTCGTGCCTTGCTGGTGCGGGCTTCGCTGTTGGCGATGCGCAACTCGATGCCCGAAGCGCTCGAGGCGTGGACTCGCGGGTTTGCCGCCGGAGCCGACGACTTCGACTCGCGTATCGCCTTTGGCCGCGCGCTGCTGGCAACAGGCGACGAGGAGGGTGCCGAGCGGCAGTTTCAGTCCGCCAAGGCCTGCTGGCCCAACTGCACCGAGCAGGACAATGCACCCGAGTTGCTGCTGGCGCGCCTCTACCGCGAGACGGATCGGCGCGAGAGCAGTCTCTTGGAGCTCAAGAGCTACTGCCGCCGCACGGCGCGTGCCTACGCACCGCGATGGTTGCTCGCCGAGTTCGAACGCGAAGCGGGGAATCGCGAGGCCGAACTGCGGTACCTCGAAGAGTGCAACCGCATCGATCCGTTCCGACGCGAGCAGCACGTGCGGATGGGCGACGCCCTGGTGAAACTCGGCCGCGCCCCCGAGGCTGCGCGTGAGTACGAGGTTGCGGCTGCCGTGTCGCCGGTGCTCGATCGCAAGTACACTGCCCGTGGCGCCGAGCGGCCAGCGACCGAGGAACCGGGCGAGCGCGAAGAGCGCGGTGAGCTGCTGCTGCTGGCTGCAAGATTGCGCGCCGAGGGCCGTGAGTTCGAACGGGCCCGAGCCCTCGCCACTCGCGTCGTGGCCGAACTTCCTGCCACCAAGGCAGCCGACGAGGCCCGGGCGCTCCTGCTCGAATGGCAGGACCGTTGAACGCTGGACGGTGCTGCGCGGACGACGACTGCAGGCTTGCCTCTTCCGTCCCGGGCATCTAGCTTGCGGCGTTCCCAGCTCGCTTCGAACCTGCCCTGACCCCGGACCTGACCCCGATGCTGGATCTGCTCAAGCTCAGCTGGACCAACGTGCAGGAGGCCCTGCGCCGGTCAGCGGGCGACGCGGCCTACCAGGCGTGGCTCGGTGAACTGCGGCCGGTGCTGCTCGAACGCGGCGTGGTCTACCTCGAAGCCAAGAGCCGAATGGTCCGCGATCGCGTGCAGCGACTGTTCCGGCCGATGCTGCAGGAGATCCTGTCGCGCGAGATCGGGACCGCCGTGCAGGTCGAACTGCAGGAAGGTGAGGAGGGGCGCGAACTCCAAGCGCTCGATGTCTCCCCGCAGCAACCGGTGGTGGATGACGGCAACCGGACTGCTTGGCTCGTGCTCCGCAGCCTGGCGCAATCGCAGGTTCCGAGCGACCGGCTTGCCCCGAACTCGGCGCCGGCGCCGCGCGAACTGCAGGCCGCCCTGTTTGTCTTCCATGGCCCGAGCGGGGTCGGGAAGACCTTCCTCTTGCGCAACTTCCGCGATGCCGTGAAGTCGGTTTGGTTCGATCTGCCGCTGTTGCTGAAGGCCTTCCAGTCGGTGCATCTCGACCAACGCGTCGCATCGCTGCAACAGGAACTGCAGGAACCTGCACTGTTGATCGTCGACGAAGTGCACCGTTGCTCGAACAAGCCGCGGCTGCAGAGCTTCTTGGCGCAGCTCCTGCAGGCACGAGAAGCCGGGGGCAAGCTGACCATCTTCGCGTCGCGCTGGCACCCCAAGGAGATCCGCGAACTCGACCCGTCGCTGTGCACGATGATGATGGCGGGCTTCGTCACCAAGATCGACCCGCCAGGTCCGTCCGGCCGACTCCGTTATCTACGAGCGCTCGAAGGAGCTCCGTCGCGCAACGGCCGCGCCGAGGCCATCGAAGGGCTGGCGCAACGGGCGTCCGGCACCTTCCCTGAGATCCGTGCAGCATGGGCTCGCTCGCGCGAGGGTGGTCTGCCGAAGAAGTACCTCGAGCTCATCGATCCGGGGCGCACGTTCACGCGCCTTCGCGATCGCGTTTGCGAGCGGCTTGGCGTCTCTTCGACGGACCTGCTCGGCAAGGGGCAAGGCCGGCAGGTGAGTCTTGCGCGCAAGGTCCTCGCGTTCTTGTGTGTCCAAGAAGGGCTGAGCCGCGCCGAGGTTGGCCGCTTCCTCAGCGCGCGTACTCGAGCTGCAGTCAGTTACATGACGCGTTCGCTCAGCGACGACATGGCGGACAAGCCCGAGATCCGGACCCTCGTCGAAGGTTTGTTGTAGGAACCGAGATGGCGTACTTCGTGCTCGACGGACCCGATGGCGGCGGCAAGAGCACGCAAGCGCGGGCGCTGGTGGAGTTCTTGCGCGCCCGTGGTCGGACGGTGCAGCACTTGCGCGAACCTGGCTCGACTCCGGTCGGCGAAGGTCTGCGGCAGACGCTGCTGTCGCCTGCCACCGGCGACCTGCTCCCACTGACCGAAGTCCTGCTGTTCACGGCGGCGCGGGCCGAACTCGTCGCGCGCGTCATTCGGCCGTCCCTGGAGCGCGGTGAGGACCTCGTCGCCGAGCGCTGCTACGCGTCGACGCTGGCGTACCAATGCCTGGCTGCCGAGCCACCCGTTGACTTCGATCTAGTGGTCGATCTCACGCGCCGTGCGCACGGGCCCTACTTGCCCGACGCGGTGTTCGTTCTGGACGTCGACATTGCCACGTCCTTGCGTCGTCGCGCAGCCCGCGCGCAGGATCGCATCGAAGCTCGCAGCCCTGCGTTCCATCAGCGTGTGCGCGACGCCTACCTGCAAGTCGCCAGGCGGGATCCGTCCATCGTCGTGGTCGACGCACGCTGGCCCTTCGCCGCGGTGCAGGCGTGTCTGCAGCAGCGTGTCCTGCGGTGGTTGTCGTGACCCGGCGCGCGGAGAAGCCCAAGTCCAATCAGCCCAGCGCCAAGAAGTCCGTTGGCGAGGCGGCGACGAAGGTGGTCGACACCCGACTCGTGACGCCGCTAGCGCAAGGTGCGCTGCTCGCTCGGGTGACGCGCCAAGCGCGAAGCTTGCGGATGCACCATGCGCTGGTGGTGGCGGGGCCCCAAGGCTCGGGCAAGAGTGTCGTCGCGCGCTGGATTGCTGCTGCGCTGCTGTGTCCTTCCGATCTGGACTCCGAGATGCCGTGTGGTGTGTGTCGCACCTGCCGTCGCGTGCAGAGCGGCGCCCACCCCGACCTTCATGTGTTGTCGCCCGAGCCCGACAAGCGCGAGGTCAAGGTCGACGCCGTCCGCGTCTTGCTCGACACGTTGCTCCGCCATGCCGTCGAGGGGCGCGCGCGAGTGGTGCTCCTCGATCCGGCTTCTGCGCTCAACATCGAGGGCCAGAACGCCTTGTTGAAGACGCTCGAAGAGCCTGGCCAGGACACCTATCTGCTCCTGGCGACATCCAGGCCGGAGTTGCTCCTGCCCACCGTGCGATCCCGCTGTGAACGTCTAGGGTTACGCCGTCTCGACGATGACGTGCTCGCACGCGAGTTGGCTCGCAGAATTCCGGGGCGCGAGCGATTTTTCACGAAGGCGATCTTGGGCGCTCGCGGCAGTCTCGGCCGCGCGCTGGAGGCCTGCACCGAACAGGCGGTACAGGTGCAGGATCTGGTGCAGGAGGTCTGCGATCGCAGCAAGCCGTTGCGGGTGTCACACTCGATCCGGCAGCTCATGGCACTCGGCGATGGGCCGGGTTCTAGCCAGATCCTGGCCCGGGCCTTCTTGAAGTCCGTGCGCGACTACGGCAGCCAGCAGTTGCGTGCTCTTGCGAGTGACGCCGACGGTTCCTACCCTGCGGCACAGTCGCAACCATGGACCGATTTGCTGACGTTGGCACTGTGCGCGGAGCAGGATCTCGATGTGCAGATCCCGCCCGAGCAAGCGTTGACCGGACTCCTGCTGCAGTGGAGTCGGCGCGTCAGCAACGCGGCCCAAGGCTTGTGACGGGGGGAGTCATGGTGGACTTGGTCGGTCCACTGCGACTCAAGGGCGGTTCCTGTTCGGTCGATAGATGCAGAGCCAAGTGGCCTGACATCCGTGCCCTTAGGAGCCGTTGCCATGGGAGTTTCGGAGCAAGACGTCCTCGAGGATCGCATCGAGGACATGCGTCTGCGAGACCATCGGTTCTCGCGCAATGCCTATTACTTCGTCCTCGATGCACTCGATTACACGATGTCGCATCTGGGCAAGGATCAACTGACTGGCGAAGACCGCCATGTCGGTGGACGTGAGCTGCTGTACTTCATTCAGGACTTCGCCTCGGACCAGTTCGGGCCAATGGCCCCGATCGTGTTCGAACAGTGGGGTATCCGCGGCAGTGAGGACTTCGGCGAGATCGTCTTCAACCTGATCGATGCCGAGCTGTTGAGCCGCCGTCCGTGCGATTCGCGGCTCGATTTCGTCGAGGGGTTCGACTTTCAATCGGTCTTCGCCGAGCGCCACCGAAACACGCTGGATCGCATCGCCCAGCGCGGTTGACCTTGCTGGGCCAAGGTGGCGGGATGCCATCTTCCTCGCGACGGGCTGGCGCTGCATGATGCGCTGCTGATGAGGCAGCCGAAGTCCGCCATCCGCCGCGCCGTGGTCCTCGGGCCGCAGCGGCACGTTCCGATCGTGCGGACTGCCGTCGAGAGCTTGACCTCGTCACGACGCGCGCCAATCGCCTTCGTTTCCGCCGGGTGGGAAGAGCGCGAATCCGAGGACGGCGAGTTTCGCGACCACATGCAGCGGTCGGTGTTGAACCTCGAGATCTGGGGGCGCGTCGAGCGCATCTTTGCCGCCGATCCGGAGTTGCTCGATGCGATGCGCCTTCGCCACGACACCCTGCGTCGCCTGCAAGAGCTTTACCGCTTGCGGCTCGAGGGTCTGGTCACTGCGGCCACAGCACTCCTGCAGCATGGCGGGGACCCGTCCCTCGTCGAGCCCGAGACCGAGGGAGCGATCGCGATGTTGCAGGCGCTCGACCGCGAACACGTCGATCGGATTGCGGCGGTTCATGTCGATTTCGAGCAGCGCTTCCACCCGGGCGAGCGCGATTCCGTTGTCGCCCACCGTCGCGAACTCGAGCACCAACTGGCATCGGCGGCGGTGCTCTGCATCGCAGGAGGCCATGTGGGCGTGTTGCTGCACCGTTTGCAGTTGTTCGATCTGCTCACGCTTTGGGGGGATCGCCCGGTGGTTGCCTGGTCTGCCGGCGCGATGGTGCTGTCGCGACGCGTGGTGCTATTCCATCAGGCGCACAGCAGCGCCCAGGGTGTGGTTGACACCGAGGTGATGGAGAACGGCCTCGGCATTCTGCCAGGCATCGTGCCGTTGCCGCACAGCAAGAAGCGGCTCGATCTGCGCAATCGGCTGTCGCTTCGCCTGCTCGCGCGTCGTCTGCAACCGGACGCGTGCATTCTGCTCGACGATGGCGATCGCATCGATTGGAACGGTGCAGAGTGGCACCCACATCGAGGCAGTCGTCGCCTCAATGCCGCCGGCGAAGTTCTGGAGGAGTCGCGATGAGCAGCATCCTTCAGGAGATCGAGCAGGCGGCGACGATGGGGCCGCACGCACTCGAACGGCTCGTCGCACAGACGACGTTTCCGCGCGTCGAAGGGCGAACTGTGACCTTCCTTTACCAAGGCGACGGTCAGGAAGTGACGCTGCAGCATTGGATCCACGGTTTGCCGCCGAGCTTGCCGTTCCGCCGCTTGCGCGGTTCGAGCGTGTTCGTGCTGCAGGTCGACCTGCCGCCGGGCTCGCGCATGGAGTACAAGCTCGGCGTGATGATGTACGGGCGCGGCGCGTTGATCCGCGATCCGCTCAATGCGCAATCGGCGCGCGATCCGTTCGGCGCCAACTCTGTGGTCTATGGCGAAGGCTATCGTCCACCGGAGTGGTCGACGGAGGATCCGGACGCGCGTCCTGGGTCGATCGAGGAGCGCACGATCGACAGTGTGGCCTTTGGGGAGAAGCGTCCGATCCAGGTCTACCTACCGGCGCGGTTCCGCCGGACGCGCCGCTATCCGCTCCTCGTAGTTCACGACGGGCGCGACTACCTCGGCTTCGCGGATCTGCAGCATGTGCTGGACAACCTGATCCACCGTCTCGAACTGCCGCCGCTCGTGGCGGCGCTGATCCAGTCTCCCGATCGCATGCACGAGTACGCGGCCGACGATCGACACGCTCGCTTCTTGGTCGAGGATCTGGTGCCGCAACTCGAAGCCGAGTACCCGCTGGTCAAGCACGCGGGCGCTCGCGGGTTGTGCGGCGCGAGCTTCGGCGCCGTCGCCAGTCTGCACTGTGCATGGCGAAATCCAGGTGTCTTCGGTCGCCTGCTGCTGCAGTCTGGCTCGTTCGTGTTCACCGAGATCGGCGATCACGGACGTGGGCCCGTCTTCGATCCCGTAGTGGCCTTCGTCAACGAGTTCCGTCGGGCACCTGGTAAGCCGTCGGAGCAGGTGTTCTTGTCCTGCGGCGTCTACGAATCGCTGATCTACTTCAATCGCTCCCTGGTCCCGACCTTGCAGGACACGGGCATGGCGGTGCGGCTCCAGGAAGCGAACGACGGCCACAACTGGGAGAACTGGCGCGACCGGCTTCGAGACGGATTGACCTGGTTGTTCCCGGGTCCGCTGTGGATGGTCTACGAGTGACGGCGCCGCGAACTCGGAAGGGTGCCCGCCCTTGTTCCTTCGGCCCGCCCTTCTTGGCATAGTGCCGCGCCCCTGACTCTTGCCGCGACGCATGGCCAACCTCACTCGCAACATCGGTCTCTCGCTCGGTGCCGACATCTGCTGGCCGCTCGCGTTCGAGGAGATCCTCGCCAAGAGCAAGTTGCAGGTGAAGGTCGGCTCCGACACCGTGAACTTCCATGTCGAGCGCATGACGCTCGAGCCGTTCTCGCTGCAGGCGCCGTGCAAGTTCGACCTGGTGGTGGATCGGCTCACGCACTGGTTCAACCTGCGCCGCGAGTGGATCAAGAAGTCGGTCTTGATGGACGGGCTCTACGTCTACAACAACCCATGGTCCGTGCAGAGTTACGAGAAGCACTCGACGTACTGCGCGATGATGGCGCTCGGCATGCCCATCCCGCCAACGCTGATGGTCCCGCAGAAGAACTATGAGCCGAAGGCGGACCTCGAGTTCACGCTGC
>CAMBXM010000038.1 GCA_945871815.1 Singulisphaera sp. GP187 | reverse complement strand
GTCTGCTGCACAAGCCGATGGAGCTGTCCGGTGGCCAGCAACAGCGCGTTGCCATCGCCCGAGCGCTGATGAACGACCCCTTGTTCCTGCTCGCGGACGAAGCGACCGGCAACCTCGACAGCAACACCGAGCGTGAGATCCTCGACCTGCTCGACGAACTGCGCCAAGAGGGCGTGACCATTGTCATCGTTACCCACAACCCAAAGGTCGCCGAACGCGCCGATCGCGTGCTCTGGCTCAAGGATGGCGTGATCGAGAGCCTGACGGAAACCGAGCGCGGCAAAGCCAACGGAGTGCCAGCGTGATCGGCGACAGTGTCCGCACCATTCGGCTCGGCCTGAAGAGCCTGATGCTGCACAAGCTGCGCAGCACGCTGACCACCGCCGGCATCCTGTTTGGAGTCGCCTCGGTCATCGCCATGCTCGCCGTCGGCGAAGGCGCCAGCGACGAAGCCCTGCAGCGCTTCCGCGCCCTTGGCGTCACCAACATCCTGTTGCGCAGCACGCGCCCCCCCGACACAGCCCAGAGCAGCACGCAGAGTTCATTCCAGGCCATGGCCTTCGGCTTGCTCTACGCCGAGGCAACGCGCGTTCGCAACACTCTGCCTCACGCCACCGTCGTCGAGGTGCGCGAGATCCCGCGCAACGTCACTCGCGGAGAGAACTTCAAGAGCACAGTCGTGGTCGGCACGCAGCCCGATTTTCTCGACGTCGCGAACATGCACATCGAGGAGGGTCGCTGGCTCACGGACACCGACATCACCTACCAGAGCAACGCCTGCGTGCTGGGTTCGAGCCTCGCCCGACACTTGTTTCCGCTCGAGAACCCGATCGACCAAACCGTGCTGGCTGGCAGCGAAGACCGTTTTCGCGTCGTCGGCGTCTTGGAGTACCAGGGCCGCGCCGCCGGCCCGCAGGGCACGACCTACGACGAGTGCATGTTCACGGGCATCACCAGTTCGCGCCGGCGCTTTGGCGACGAGATCCGTTCCTCGTCCGGCGGCTCCTTCAAGAACGAGCGCGTCGAGCTGCACGAGATCAAGGTCAAGGTCAAGGACGCCAGCGAAGTCGAGCCGACCGCAGCCGTGCTGCGCGAAATGCTCGGCCAATCCCACAAGCAGCAGGCCGATCTCGAGATCACCGTGCCGCTCGAACTGTTGCGCGACCAAGAACGACAGAAGCGCATGTTCAATCTCGTGCTCGCCGTCATCGCCAGCATCTCGTTGCTGGTCGGCGGCATCGGCATCATGAACGTCATGCTCGCGACGGTGACCGAACGCACCCGCGAGATCGGCATTCGCCGGGCGCTCGGCGCCAAGAAGAAGCACATCGTCTTCCAGTTCCTCGTCGAAGCGGCAGTTCTGTCAGCGCTGGGTGGCCTGATCGGCGTGGCACTCGGCATGGTCGTGCCCTGGGGCATCACCGAGTTCTTCGCGCAGAAGACCATCATCCGCACGGTCCACGTCGTGCTCGCGTTCGGCATCTCCGCATTGGTCGGCGTCGTCTTCGGCATCTACCCAGCGTGGCGCGCAGCCAACATGGATCCGGTCGAAGCCCTGCGCCACGAGTGAGACCGCGGCACGCGGCGGCCGCGGCCAGTCAACTCCATCGCAGGACCGAACCGACGGCAAGCGCGAGCACGAGCAGCACGATCACGACCGTGGCCCCGTAACGTCGCACCCGCGCCGCGGCGCGCGGCGTCTCGTCTCTCTCGCCGCCGTAGCCGTCCGGGATGTCGACGCCCTGATAGTCGATCTCCTCGCCCGACTGCCAGCCGGTGCGCGCATCGCTGCCGCACTCACGACAGGCCCGGGCACCGCCAACAACGTCGGCGCCGCAGTTTGGACACACAAACGAGCTGCGTCGCTGCTTCATTCGAGCGCCTCCAGTAACAGGTAGTCGAGCCCAACCATGTGCCGCGGCACAGCCGCCGCGTTGGCTCCCACCAGTCGCAGCGAGAACATCGCATCCCCAGCCGCCAGGGCTATGACCCCGAGCTCAACCGGCCCGGTGCGACCGATGGTGGCGGCGTAGAGGTCGAGCGGTTGTCCGAGTTCGGTGCCACCCATGGCGCATTGCACGATGCCGTAGTCCTGGGCGCGCACGAAGGCAGCCTTCACTCGATAGCGGCCGGCAACGGCGACGGGCACGGTCAACGTGAGTACATCGCCCTCCTTCGCATCCATCCACCACAGTTGGCAGTCGTCGCTGCAGAGCTCTTCGACAAACCACGTCTCCTGCACCTTGGTGGTGCCGCCCGAACACGTGACTACGCGCAGGCGCTCGGCCTCGATCGCCTTTTCGACATGCAGCACCTTTGGCACGGCCAATCGGTCGAGCGCGAGTTGCTCGCTGCCAGGGACCGGCGGCAAGCCCGAGTCGGCGCCCTTACCGGCATACCAGTAGGCCACGGACGCGTAGTCCATCTGCAAATCGGGCACCCAGTGCCAGACCTCCAGGTCGAAGCGGAACGTCGATTGGAACGGGACCATGTCCAGCAGGTGGACGCGATGCACCGACGTGAAGCCATAGTTGATCGGACCGTCGCACTGCACCTGCCCATGGAGCGCCGATTGGAACACGCTCGCATCGCACCAGGCGTAGCCAAAGTAGTCCTCGGTGCCGGTGCCAAAGGTCGACGGAAAGGCCTCACCATCGACATAGAACTTCTCGTCGCCTTCGCCCCACCACGCGCGGTGGGGGTTCTTCACCAGCAGCGAGCAACCCACGAACCGCCCGGGACCGCCGCGGGCGTCGAGGACCACGTGGTCGTGGAACGGTCTCGTCGAGATGCCTCGCCGCGACTGGAACGAGGCGTGAAACAGCAGGTCATCGGCCTTTGCTCCGTAGGCGGCGTAGCCAAGCCCCGAGATCGTGGGTTGGAAGCCTTCGACGTCCCCGCGCTGCACGATTCGGATGCTGCCGCCGTCGGGCATCGGCATCGGCAAGGAACAACGGGCCGTGCGGTCGGCAGCGATGTGCAGGTAGTGCCCCTCGTGCGCCCGCCAGTCGGCGCCGCCAGCAAAGAAGTCGAGGAGCGGCACCTGCACCGTCTCCTCGCGGCCGCAGCGCACCACGAGCACGAAGTGGCGCAGCAGTTGTCCGAGATCGGCAAGTGGCTTTGGCTCGGGCACCGACACCGCGATCCAGGACACGACTCGACCGGGCTCGATCACGTGACTCGCGCCAAGGCCATCGGCGGACGAAACGCCCACGGACGGGCGCGCCAGCGCCGCCGCCGTCGCCGCCAGCTGCGCGCGTTGGGCGTCGATCTGCGCGGGTGCAAAGGTGGCGACCTCGGTCGCCGCGGGCAACTGCAGCACGTCGACGTGGTAGTACAGGTCTGACGCCGACGCCGAGATCACCGCCGACTTTGCGAACGGCATCGGCAAGTAGCAGTTGCCGCCGCGGGCGCGCATGCCGCAGAACGGTTCGCCGAGTCCCGCCACTTTGCCGCTACAGAGTTGCGCGAAATCGACGCTCCACACACGCTCGCCATCGAGGTCGACAAACAGCGTTCCGGACGGATTGGCCGACCAGATGCGCGTGATGACACCTCCTCCCACGGCCTCGCACAGGACGTGCTCTTGGTTACCGTCGCGCTCGTGCACGCGGACGTAGTTGCCACGGTCGTCGTTGGCATACCACGTGTCATGCTGGCTCGCGCCGTCGAGGCTGCGCCGGTCGAAGCTGCTGGATTGCACCGCACGTTCCCCCGATAGCGGCGGGCGATGGAGCCAGGAGTCGTCCTGCATTCGCCGCAGCGCCTCGGCAAGATCGAACGCAGGCGGCCTCGGATCCTGCGCGCACAGTGCCGCCACACCGCATGTGAGCACGCTGATGGTTCGCACCAATCTCGTTGCCATGCTCTCAGCCTAGCGGAGCCTTCGTTGCGGATCCCGTCTCGCCCCAACACGCGCCGGGGTCGGACCGTATGCTCGCCCACCCTGCGCCCTTGCCCCGAGGACCGAAGATGCGAAGCGCCCCGTTCCTGCTGCTGCTCGCCGTCTCCCATGCTGCCGCCTTGCGCGCCCAAGAGACCCCGTCGCCACCCGCACAGAGCGACGAGTCCGCGCCGGCGCCGCAACCGACTCAAGAACCCACCGGCGAAGCCGAAGGTCAACGCGGCCAACGTCGCGTCCGGCCGCGAGCGAAGTTCGAATCGAACCCCGAGATGGTGCGCGACTTGTCATGGCGCAATCTCGGTCCCGCCAACCCGATGGGTCGGATCACCGATCTCGCCGTAGCTGCGCAGCAGCCGACGACCTGGTTTGTCGGCACCGCCGGCGGCGGGGTGTTCTCTACCAAGAACGCAGGCACGACTTGGACCAATGTGTCGGGCTCGTTTGGCAGCGCCTCGATCGGGGATGTTGCGATCGCACCCAGCGACAGCAACATCCTCTGGGTCGGCACCGGCGAAGAGAACGCGCGCAACTCCGTGCAGTGGGGCGACGGCGTCTACAAGTCCGTCGACGCTGGTGCCACGTTCACCCACATGGGTCTGCGCGACACCTTTCAGATCGGCCATGTCGAGATCCACCCGCAGAACCCCGACATCGTGTTCGTCGCAGCCCTCGGCAAACTCTGGGGCGAGAACGACGAGCGCGGGGTGTTCCGCACCAAGGACGGCGGCACCACGTGGGAGAGAGTGCTGTTCGTCGACGCCAAGACTGGCGCCATCGACGTGCGGTTCGACGGCAAGAACCCCGACACGCTGTACGCCTGCACCTACGAGCGCCTGCGCAATCGCTTCGACGACAATGACCCGGCGGTTCGTTTTGGAACGGGCTCGGGACTCTGGAAGTCGACCGACGCGGGCACCACGTGGACGCGGCAGCAAGGCGGCGCCGCAACCGGACTGCCGAGTTGCGTATGGGGCCGCTCTGGCCTCGATGTCGGTCCTGACGGCGCGGTCTACCTGATCGTCGAGACCGAGCGCAGCGGCTGGGCCAAGGGCGACCGCAAGGACCGCGCCCAGGACGACGAGCTCCCCGAAGAGGAGCGCCAACAGCAGCAACAGCGCCAGAACCGCCAGCCGCGGCAAAGCGCGGTGTTTGGCGTCGGGTCCGAAGGCGACAATGGCACCGACGAAGCACCCGGTGCCGTGCTGACGCAACTGACCGAAGACGGTCCAGCAGCCCAAGGTGGACTGCAGAAGGGCGACCGGGTGGTGAAGGTCGATGAGGAGCCGATCAAGAGCTACGCCGACTTGATCGAACTCGTACGCGACTCGCGAGGCGGCCAGAAGGTGACGATCACCTACGTACGCGGCGAGACGACCGCGGTGGCTGAAGTGACCTTCGCCACGCGCTCGGCAGACAGCGTGCTCGGCGGCGGCAACGGTCCCTACAGCGGTCGACTGTTCGGCCAGTCCGCCAACAAGCAGAAGTACCAGGGTGATTCTGGCTATGAGACCGGCGGTGTGTTCCGCAGCGACGACAGCGGAACTTCCTACGTGCGTCTCAACAGCCTGACCGAGCGCCCCTTTTACTACTCCGTGATCCGCGTCGATCCCAACGACCCCGCCAACCTCTATGCCGTCGGCACCTCGCTCTGGGCCAGCAAGGACGGCGGCGCCAAGTTCGAGTCGATCAACAAGGACATCCACGTCGACTTTCATGCGCTATGGATCGACCCGAACGACAGCAATCACGTGCTTGCCGGCTGCGACGGCGGCGTCAACGAGAGCTTTGACCGCGGTGCGTCGTGGCAGGTCCACCAGGGCTTCTGTGCATCGCAGTACTACGACGTCATCGCCGACAACAGCGTGCCCTACAACGTCATCGGCGGCCTGCAGGACAACGGCACTTGGGTCGGTCCCTCGCGCACGCGCAATCGGGAAGGCATCACGTTCGAGGACTGGAGCACGATCTATGGCGGCGACGGGTTTGGCGCACAGTGCGACCCGGTCGAACCTTGGATCGTCTATGCGACGAGCCAAAACGGCGCCCTTGGACTCGTCGATCTGCGCAGTGGCGAACAGGTCCGCATCGCGCGCCAAGCGCCGAAAGAAGGCACGGCGAAGTTCAACTGGGACTCGCCGTTCTGCCTGTCGCCGCACAACCGCCTCGTGCTGTGGAGCGCTGGCAACTTCCTGTACCGCAGCGACCGCTACGCGCACCTCGACAATCGCCGAACCCGCAGCGAGCTGACGCCGATCAAGAACAGCAACGGCATGACGGCAACCGTCGTGTCGCCAGTGCTCGCGCTCACGGACGAGGGCACGGCAACAGCCCTCGCCGAGTCGCCGTTGGTGCGCGATCGCATCTATGTCGGCACTGACGATGGCGCCATTTGGCATGGCGAGGTCGGCAGCCAGTGGACGCAACGGCAGCAAAACCTGCCCGGCATGCCAGGAGCACGCTACGTCAGTGACCTAGCACCCTCCTACCACAAGGACGGACGGGTCTACGTCACGCTCGACGGCCACCGCAACGACGACCTGCGCACCTATGTCTTCGTGTCGGAGGACAAGGGCGCAACCTGGACCTCGCTCAGCGATGGCCTACCGAGCTTCGAGCCGTGCCATGCCATCGCCGAGGATCCTCGCAACGAGAACCTGCTGTTTCTCGGCACGGAGTTCGGGGCCTATGTCTCGCTGGACCGAGGCGAACACTGGCACACGATGGGCAAGGACCTCCCGACCGTCGCCGTCCGCGACCTGTTCGTGCACGATCGCGACGGCGACCTGATCGCCGCGACCCACGGGCGCGGCGTGTTCACGGTCGACATCGCGCCACTGCGCGCGTTCGACGCTGCTGCGGCAGCGGCCGAAGGCCATCTCTTTCCGCCCGAGGACGCAATCCTCTGGCGCATGACCTCGCGCTCCCTGTCGGGCAATCGCGGTTTCCGCGCACCCAATCCTGGCTACGGCGTGGCGCTCTATGTGTACTTCGCGAGCCCGCCCGAGCCGGCGCCAAAGGTCACCATCCATGACGTGACGGGCAAAGAGATCGCAGCCGTCGAAGGGGCTGCCCGCAGTGGCCTTCAGGTGTTGCGCTGGGACGCGCGCATCAGCAACCGCCTCGCCAAACCAGGCGACTATTCCGCGCGTCTCGTCGTCGGCAAGAACACGCAGGTCGAAGCCTTCCGCCTCCACCCCGATCCCGGCATGCACGAGCGCAATGGCGACGACGATGCCGCCACCATGCCAATGCGCACGCAGGAGGGCTCCCGATGAACATTCCTACTCGCATCCTCTTCGCTTCCGCACTCTTGGCTCCGCTGTGGGCGCAGACCGGCGACCAAGAACACTTGCAGAAGAACGTGCTCCAGCAGATGCCTTGGAAGGAACTGGGGCCGGTGGCGTTCGGCGGTCGCATCGTCGACCTCGAGGTGCACCCGCAGAACTCTGCCGTGTACTGGGCAGCCAGCGCCAGTGGCGGCCTGTGGAAGACCATCAACGGTGGCCTCACCTTCGCGCCGCAGTTCCAGGATGCCTACTCGATCTCGATTGGCGACCTCGCCATCGCTCTGTCCCAACCCGACACGCTGTACCTCGGCACCGGCGAAGCCAACAACCAGCGCAGCAGCTACTGGGGCAACGGCGTACACAAGTCGACAGACGCCGGCGCCACGTGGACGCACCTCGGACTCGACGGGACCGAGCACATCGGCCGCATCGCCGTGCACCCGACCAACCCCGATATCGTGTTTGTCGCTGCGCTCGGCGCACTCTATCGCAGCAATGAAGATCGCGGGCTCTACCGCACCCTCGACGGTGGCCAGACATGGCAGCGGGTGCACCACGTGTCCAACGACGTCGGGTTTGTCGACGTCGCGATCGACCCGACCAATCCGGACGTGATCTACGCCGCGTCCTACGAGCGCCGTCGCCGGCCACACAACTTCGTCGAAGGCGGCCCGGGCAGCCGGTTGTGGAAGTCGACCGACGGTGGCACGACGTTCGTCGAGATGACGAAGGGCCTACCCCAGGGCGACCTCGGTCGAATCGGCCTCAGCATCTACCCGAGCGACCCGCGCATCCTCTACGCGACGATCGAGAATCTGAATGCGGACACGTCCCCCGCCGCCGAGCCCAAGGCCGACCCGGTTCTACCCGAGATCGCAGTGCCGCTCGCCGACGACGCGGACGACCGCGGCAAGGGGACCGGTCCCGACGCCGAAACACTCGCCGATCCCCTCGCGTTCGCGCTCTGGCAACAGGCAGAGAGTGGCGCCAACGATGAGGCCCAGGACCCGCAGCGGCGAAGTCGCCGAAAGCAGATCGGTGGTGAGGTCTATCGCAGCGACGACGCCGGCGCCTCCTGGCGTAAGACCAACACCTCGCCCGTCGGCGGTCAGCCCGGCTACTACTACGGCCAGGTCCGCATCGACCCGAAGGATGACCAGAAGGTCTACGTACTCGGAGTCCCGGTGTTCCGCTCCACCGACGGCGGCAGGACGTTCACCCCAGGCGAAGGTCGCGGCCGCAACGCACCGCCCGCCTACCACGGCAATCTGCACGTCGATCACCACGCGCTTTGGCTCGATCCCCGCAACGGCGATCATGCCATCCTTGGCAATGACGGCGGGCTCGCGGTGACGTGGGACGCTGGCGCGACCTGGGACCACGTCGCGCGTTTGCCGATCGCGCAGTTCTACACCGTCGCCGTCGACGATCGGGTGCCGTACCGCATCTACGGCGGTCTGCAAGACAATGGCACCTGGGGCTTCCCGATCCAGTCGCCCACAGGAATCGCTGCCGATGCCGCGTATCGCATCGACGGCGGCGACGGGTTCTACGTGGCGATCGACCCTAGCGATGCCGACGTCGTCTACTCGGAGAGCCAGTTCGGCGGCATGTCGCGCCAGAATCTTCGCACCGGCGAACGCGCTTCGATTCGACCACAAGCGGCCAAGGGCCAGCAGCCCCTGCGCTTCAACTGGAACACGCCGATCGTGCTGTCGCCGCACGCACCGCACACCGTCTACGTCGGTAGCCAGTTCGTGCATCGCTCGCGCGATCGCGGGGCAAGTTGGACCACGATCAGTTTCGACCTGACGACCAACGACGCCGACAAGAAGCAAGGTGACGTCCCGCACTGCACGATCACGACGATCGCCGAGTCCCCCAAGAAGTGCGGCCTGCTCTACGTCGGCACCGATGACGGAAAAGTCTGGCGGACCCACGACGACGGTGCCCACTGGATCGACCTGACGCCAACTATGCCGGCCTCGGCACAGGGCCTCTGGGTCGCGCGCGTCGAGGCCTCGCCGCACGATCCGGAAGTCGCGTTCGTTGCCTTCACTGGCTACCGCGAAGATCGGCGCGAGCCGCTGCTGTTCCGCACCAACGACGGCGGCGAGACCTTCCTTCAGATCCACAATGATCTGCCTCAGGAGCCCATCAACGTCGTGCGCCAGCACCCAGACAACGAGAGCCTGCTGCTCGTCGGTACCGAAATGGGCATCTACTGCTCCTTCGATGACGGGGCGCACTGGAATGCCCTCGGCAGCGGCCTGCCACGCGTCGCGGTGCATGATCTCGTCGTGCAACCGCGGGAGCGCCACGTGCTCGTCGGCACGCACGGTCGTGGCATCTGGGCCCTCGATGGTCGCGGGCTTGCCGCACTCGACACCTCAAGCCTCCAGCGTGCGTTCACGGTGCTGCCGCCCAGTCCTGGCGCCGTGTTCGCGCGCCCCTTCTCGCGCGGCTACGTCGGGGCGCGCAGCTGGTCGATCGAGAATCCGTTCGCGGTCGCCACGTTCCGCTGGTACGCGAGCGAAGATCGGAGCGGCAAGGTCGTCGTCGAAGTCCTCGACGCGGCGGGCAGTGTGCTGTTTCGCCATGAAGAAGACGCCCTGGCCGGCTACCACGAGGTCCGGTGGAGTGCGACGAGGCCGCAAGGCGGCCCAGGTGGCGGCGGCGCCGGCGCCGGAGTGCGCGACTTTCTCGCCAATGCGGGGCGCGGGCGCCGACAGCAGGGCCAACGCGCCGGTCAGTTCGCGGTTCGCATCCGTTGCGGGGAAGAGTCCACGACGCTGCCCTTCGAAGTACTCGACCTGCGTGGGCCGCGCGGAGCTCTGGGCCCAGTCCCGGCCGCAGGCACGCACCGCGCTAGCGAGGTCGACGACGACGAAGCGATGCAGGCGCGCTCGGCCGAAGCGGACGAGGGTGACGACGTCCGCGATCGCGATCGCTGAGGCCTCGCGACGCATCCGCAAGCTCCCGCCCTTGCCAACGGGCTGCACCCCGAAGCTCGAGTCCCCTCGGTCGCCTGACGCGGACATCACGTCCACCTGGCGATGGGGCTTGTGACGGAGAGAGCGGCTGTGACCAAGCGTGCCCTTCCCCTTGGTGCACTCACGACAGCGGCGGAATCGGACCGTCGTGCATCGGACCGTGGTCGATGTCGGCTCCCTTGCCGTGCTCCTCGTCGTCCCCGTCTTCTGGATCCCCGAGGTCGTCCATCGATTCCATCTCGCCCATCAGGATGCACTGAATCTCGGCGAGGAACTGGATGCGCCATACGGCCTCGCGCTGCTTGTCGGTGCAGAGCGAGTCGCCATCGCGCTCGAGATGCCGCGCGTCGAGATCATTGAGTACAAACAACGCTAGACGAGCAGCATTGAGGCTCGCCAACCACGCGTTCGCATGCGTGTCCGGCAGCAGCAGGACCCACAGGTCGATCGCTTCGAGTTTGCGGACGGCGGCGAGGTCCTTGCGCACGATCTGCAGACGCGACATGAACAGGCGTTCGAGCTCAGGCGTGGAATGCTCGCGCCACTGCTGTTCGTCCTCCGCAGAGTCGTAGGTGTCGGGCAGCAATCGTTCGCGGACGCGTGGATCCGAGCTCTCGACCAGCATCGGCACGCCGCGCAACGTCTCCAGGCAATCGCGCGTCAGTCCGCCGACCAAGTAACCGTCATCAGCGCGCGCAGCCCACATCATTCGGCATCCACCTGTTCGAGGCTCGTCTTGAGGTGGTGAGCCTGCAGCTTCTGCGCGTAAACCTCGGCCTGCTCGCGGCCCCCGGTCCAGACGATGCTGCGCCCCTCGCGATGGACCTCCATCATCAACCGCTGCGCCTTCGAGTCGGGATAGCCGAAAACCTGGATGAAGACGCGTGTCACGTAAGTCATCAAGGTGACCGGGTCATCGTGCACGATGACGTTCCAAGGTCGCGCGACCGCGGTCTTGGTCCGCGTCTCGGTTTTGGTCTTCTCCTTGGTGGCGGCGCGCGGGAGGACGGTCATCAGCGCGATTGTAGCGACCCGACCGCAGCCATGTAGCCCACGGAACCCAGCCGTCGCTCAGAATCTGTCCGCCACGCCGGCCAGCCTGCAGATCCAGGTCCAGTGGGCCGCAGTAACGGGCTGCACCGACAACCGTGAACCGCGCTGCAGGAGCATCATGCCGGCCAGTGCGCCCGCGAGCTTCAAGGCATCGCGCGTGAGGGGCGGGGCGATGGGTGCAATGGCTTCGATCTCGACCCCGTACCAGCGCGGCTCGGTCGCAGAACTGCCTTCGTCGTAGTAGGGACTCTTGCGGTCGAACTGCGTTGGATCGGGGCTGCCGCCGGCGATGACCCGGGCGAGGCCAACGATCGCCGTCGGGTTCGCATTGCTGTGGTAGAAGAGCACGCCGTCGCCGATCTTCACTTCATCCCGCAGCAGGTTGCGCGCCTGGTAGTTGCGTACGCCGGTCCAGAACGTGCGCCGCTCGGCTTCGAAGTGCTGCCAACCGTAGACCGAAGGCTCGGACTTGAACAACCAGTGGCGAAGAGCTTTGGGCGCTTGCATCGGCAGAACTCGACGACGGACGATACGGCGGCCCCGAGGACCTGCTACAGCCAGAGTTGACGGAGGTTGTCGCTGTCGATTGTCGACAACTCGTAGACGATCTCGGTCAGGCCCGTTCGGCTCCGCACGTAGAGCGGTTTGCCCGGCCGATCGTAGACGTCCAGACCGCCAAACCCGACGCCGTCGTCAGGGTCGTAGTTGCGGCCGGTGACCATCGACCAGTCTGGATCGTCTGGCCAGTCCGGTTCGCTGCGTTTCAACGTGCGAAGGAGACGGACTTGCTTGCCCTGCAGGTCGCGCACTCGATCGACGATCTCCGCCACGAGTTCGTCGCGCACAGCCGCGCCATTGGACCCCGTCCATTTGCCGTCGTCCCCGGTGCGCAGTTGTCGAACCGTGCCATCGCGCCGCGCCAGGTGGACCTTCGTCACCGCCTCTTGAATCGAGAAGATGCGACGCGGCACGTAGTCGGTCCATGGACGGCGGATCACGGCCACCGCGCCGCGCGGCACAGCGACGATCTCGTCTGGACTGTCCTGCAGGGACACGTAAGTCACTTGGATCTCGTCGCGGACGTCATCCTTGCCGAGCTTCAGCAAGTGCGGTTTCTCCTGACCGAGTGCTTGCGTCATCAGGATCCATGCGCCCGTGCCCAAGCCACAGTCCTGGGGCTTGGTACCAGCCGGCAAGAACGACACCGCGCGCAGGTTGTTGATCGCGGTGATCAGTTCGTTGGTCGCTTGCGGCTCGGCGAGGCCCTGCAACGGTTCGCGGAACTGCCACGGCGAGTCGGGCGTGTCGCGCATCAGCACGAGGCGAGGCTCATCTTCGCCCAGAGCCACCATCATCGTGGTGATCTCGTGATAGATGTCCGTCATCGGCACCAGAATGCGGGAGCGCAACTCGTCGGTGGTCTCGGTGAACGTCCGCAGATACTGCTGATGCATCGCCTGAAAGCTGATGCGTCGATCCTCAAGGCGTCCGAACAGGTTCTGCTGCGCGTCGAGCCAGAGCTTGACCACTTCGTCGCGCGCCCCACCCTTCAAGGTGAGCACGAGATCAGGAGCGCTTTCCGGCAGACGGATCGGGCCGCTGACAAACGTGTCAATGCGCATTGCCACGATGTTGCCGACGAAGGAGTTGGCGGCGCTGGTTGCCGCCCGCGCCCGGATCGGCTCGAGGAGACGCCAGCCGTCACCGCCGCGCCCAAGTCGCATCACCTCGCGCTCTCCGCTCTTCTGCTTGCGATCGACAACAACCTCGGTAACCGCCTGTGGCGGCGTGCTGAACACCTGGCGTTCGCGCAGATCGTCAATGCCCTTGTGCAGCGCTGTGAGCAGCGACTGGCCGCCACGAAAGATCGTGCCGTCGCGGCGCACGAACAGATCGCTGCCCAACGGACCGTCGGCGCCGATTTCGATGTGCTCCTTCTGCCCGTCCGAGAACTCGATGTCGAGCACGAGGCGCGGCTGGTCGAGCCCAGTCTTGCGGCGATTGTCGGCGGTGTCCAGCAGCGGCGTTTCGCCGAGCATCGCACTCTCGTAGGTATTGGCCACGTTGACCAAGTGGTCTTGAGCCACCAAGTCCTCGATTGGATGCGTCAAGCGGAACGAACCGCCTGGCTCGCGGCGCATCTCGATGGTCTCTTCGTCGGTGAACTTCCACGCCATGCGCGTCACCGAGGACAGCTTGTGGCTACCTAGCAGCGGCACCGCGACATTGCCCTCTTCTGTGGGCTTTGCTTCCGTGAGGTAGAGGACGGCTGCGAGTGCTGCGACCACGCACGACAGCGACAACAGAGTGCGCAATCCCATCAGCGATCCCTCCGCCGCCAAGCGACGAGCATGCCAAGCCCCAGGAACGCGCCAGGTACGGCGACCACGAGCAGCCACCAGATGCGTTCGTCCTGCTGCGGTTTCAACGTGAGGTGGCGCGCCACGTAGGTGCTGCCCCGAATGTCGAGCAGGATTCGCCGCTCACAGAGCCAATTGAAGATGTTGCTCGCGAGCGAAGAATTGAGTGCCATGCCAAGGTTGTTGCAGAACAAGCCAGTGGTCACGATGCAGGCGCCGTTGCGCACTTTGCCGTCGCTGCCCTTCTCTCCATCGACGTCGATCACCGCGCCGACCGTGAAGACCTGCAAGGCGCTGTCGACGCCCGGCGCGTGCGTGTCCGGGTAGCCATCGCGATCGGGCACGGCGAGCCAGCCCTGAGGCCCGGTGTACAGCAACGGCTCGCGGCGAATGCCCTGCGGCACGTCGTCGCGCAACACCAGCGGCCGAACCTGGTCCATCTGCAACACCTGAGTGGAACGCGCGAGACGCAGTGTTACCGGGTGATTGCCATTCAAGAACAAGTCGATCTTGCTGACGCGCGGGTCGCCGTCCAGACCCCGAACGTTTTGGCCCCACTTCGGATCGACGATCAAGTGGTAGACCGGTTGGGGTGCGACTTCGAATCCCAGCAGCCGGCCAAGTTCGCCGCCGCTCGGGTTCCAGTCCGGCTGGGCCGCCCAGGAGTAATCGACAAATAGGCGGCCACCGCGGCGGAGGTACTGGTGCAGCGCGCGCACTTCGATGTCGGCGCAGTCACGGCGCGGCTCCAGAATCGCGACCACTGCGGCGTCCTGGGGCACCGCGCCGAGGCGGCCGAGGTCAAGCTCTCGAACCTCGAAGCCCGAGGCTCGCAGCATCTGGTTGAGCTGCGAATACGAGGCGCCCGTCGTGGAGGTCGGGGGCGCCAAGTCGAGCGAGTTGCCGTTCAGGAAGTAGACCACCGGCGTCCCCTGGAGCAGCAGGCTCTTCAACGCCGACGAGAGCGCTTCCTCGCCCTTGTAGTCCTTCAAGATTGGCACCATCGTGCCCGGCAACGGCGACTGCGACTGGCGCAGCTCAGGGATCTCCACCACGCCGAGATCGCCTTCGAGCGACAACGTGCGATGGCGCGGCGGCCGACCCGGCTGCTGCACGGCCACAACGATTACGTCGGTCTCCGCGACGCCAAACTTCTGCGTCGCGTCGCGCGTGGCGGCGATGTCGCCGTACTGATCGTGGTCCCGCACAGCAACTGCGTCACCGCCATGGAACGCGTACTGCCGCAGCAGCATGCCCGTGAGCTCTCGCAAACGGTCGAGGATGCGCTGGCGCTGGAACTGGAACGGATCCTGCGGCGACTGGCCGGAGCGTTCGAAGAAGGTGTGGAACTCGATCTTCACCCCCTCGGCGCCGAGTTCCTTCAGCAGGTCGATCGAGACCTGGTCGATCGTGCTGCGCTGCTGCGGGGTGAAATCGTAGAGCCGCTTCAGCGCCGGCCGACTGCCGACCCAGATCATCAACAGCCACACCGCCAACATCAGGATGCCGGCGAGCAGCAGATTGGCCCACATGCCGAGAGCGCGGAGCTTCATGCCACCCTCCGCGCACCGAAGCTCAGCACGGTCAAGAACAGGAAGAACATCGTGCCGCCGAGGTAGAACCAGATCTGGCTCGTGTCGACCAGACCGCGTGCCCACCACTGACCAAAGTTGCCCATCACGTCGAGCTTCGACAACACCTGCTCGACCAATGGCTCTTGCGCCGTTGCGCCGAGCTCTTGCCGCAGCAACTCGGGCAGCTTGAGCAGACCAAGGTTGAACAGGATGGCGACGATGGCCGCGAGCAGCAGATTGTCGGTCAAGCTACTAGCGAAGCAGCCGTAGGCCAGCAGCATCGACGACAGCAGGAACATCCCGCAGTACGACGTGAACACCGGCCCGAACTCGAGGTGCGTGTCGAGGAACGGCGGCAGCGTCAACACCCACATCAAGAGCACGGTCGGCAGCCACAGCAGCGAGTAAAACGCGACCGCGGCAAGCCACTTGCCGAGCACCACCTCGACATCGCGGATCGGCGCCGTCAGCAACGTCTCGATCGAACCGCTGCGACGCTCTTCCGCGAAGCAGCGCATGGTCAGCACTCCAGGCACCAAGAGCACCATGAAGAACGTGCTGGTCAGGCCGAAGCAGGCCGACGGCAGCAAGTCCTGGTCGAGCTGATAGACCGCGAATGCGCGCACCGTCGAGCGCACTTCGTAGCCGCGCCACAGATAGAACAGCACGGCGATCAGGTAGCTCACCGGGCTGTAGAAGTAGGACATCAGCTCCTTCTTCAGCGTGACGAGAGTGCCGTTCATGCGACCCCCTCCTCGGAGCGGTCTGCGCCCTCAGTCACGGAGTAGAAGTACTCTTCGAGGGTTGGCAACTCGACGCGCAGCTCGCGCACTCGCACTCCGGCCGCGGCCAGGGCCTGCGCCACGGCGTCGCGGAGATCCCCTTGCTGTTCGATCGCGGCGAGCAGCAGCGTGGTGCCATCGCCGAGGTCGGTCGTGCGCGGCGCCGACAGACCCCGAATCGGCACCAGGGCGCGCCGCAGGGTCTCGGCATCGGCGTGGGCTTCGACACGCAACGTGCGCGAACTGCCCTTCGCGATCAGATCGGCGGCCGTGCCGTCGGCTCGGAGCCTGCCGCGGTGGATCACGACGATGCGCGAAGTCACGTCTTGGACCTCGGCGAGGATGTGGCTGCTGAACAGGATCGTGTGCTCCTGGGCGAGGTCCTTGACCAGCTGCTTGATGCGACGGCGCTGATTGGGATCGAGGCCCGACGTCGGCTCATCGAGGATCAGGATCGGCGGATTGGCGACCAGCGCGTCGGCAAGTCCGGTGCGTTGGCGGTAGCCGCGCGACACGTGCCCCACCAGCTTGTTGCGGACTTCGAGCACGCCAGCTCGCTCCATTGCGCGTTCGACGTTGCTCTTGCGCTGTTTGCGCGGCACACCTTTCAAGGCGGCGCGGTAGTGCAGATACTCGTCGACGCGCAGGTCCGGGTAGAGCGGTACGTTCTCCGGCAGGTAACCGATGCAGCGGCGCACTTCGATCGCCTGCGTTCGCACATCAAAGCCCCCCACCCGCACCTCGCCCGAGGTCGCCGGGTGGAAGCACGTCAGCACGCGGATGGTCGTGGTCTTGCCAGCGCCGTTGGGGCCGAGGAAGCCCAAGACTTCGCCGCGCGACACCTCGAAAGAGAGGCCGTCGACGGCCGCAGTGGAACCAAACTGTTTCCGTAGGTCGCGAACCGAAATCATCGCCTAGTCACCGGGATCTGCCGCACGGCCGCGCATAGCCCGCGCAACGATCGCAGGAACCGGCCTAGTCCCGCCGCTCGCGGGGATCGGGACCATAGCATCGGCGCTCGGCGGGGCGAAACAGAAGCCTCGCCGAGCTCTTGGTCACTTCACTTCGAAGTCGGCGTCCTTGATGTCTTCATCGCCGCCCTTGCTGGCCGCTGCACCGGCGGCCGCACCCGGCCCCGCTTGGGCACCAGCTCCGCCCGCTTGCTGGTAGAGGCGCTGCATCGTCTGCTCGAAGTCGGCAATCGCCGCCTTGATCGCATCGGCCTGCTCCCCTTCGGCCGTCTTGCGCAGCGCCGCCACCTTGGCCTCGACCTCGCTCTTGAGCTCGGCCGGAGCCTTGTCGCCCAACTCCTTCAACTGCTTCTCGGCTTGGTAGGCCGTCGAGTCGGCTTGGTTCTTGAGGTCGACGACCTCGCGGCGCTTTTTGTCCTCGGCGGCGAACCGCTCGGCGTCCTTCGCCATACGGTCAACCTCGTCCTTGCTGAGACCCGAGCCGACCTCGATCTTGACCTTCTGCTCCTTGCCCGTGCCCTTGTCCTTCGCGGTCACGTTGAGGATGCCGTTGGCGTCGATGTCAAACGTCACCTCGATCTGGGGCACACCGCGTGGCTGGGCGCCGATGCCGTCGAGCTTGAAGCGGCCCAGAGTGCGGTTGTCCTTGGCGAACTCGCGCTCGCCCTGCAGCACATGGATGTCGACGCCCGGCTGGTTGTCCGAGGCGGTCGAGAACACATTGCTGCGGCTGGTCGGGATCGTGGTGTTGCGCTCGATCAGGCGCGTCATCACGCCGCCCAGGGTCTCGATGCCGAGCGACAGCGGCGTCACGTCGAGCAGCAGCACGTCGCTGACTTCGCCGCCGAGCACACCGCCCTGAATCGCCGCGCCGAGGCTCACGACCTCGTCCGGGTTGACCGAACGGTTGGGTTCCTTGCCGAAGATCTCCTTCACCAGCGCCTGCACCCGAGGGATACGCGAACTGCCACCGACAAGAATCACCTCGTCGATCTCGGCAGGCTTCATCTTGCTGTCTTCGAGGCAGCGAACGACCGGGCCGCGGCAGCGCGTAAACAGGTCCTCGCACAACTGTTCGAATTTGGCGCGCGTGAGGTTCTCGCTGAGGTGCTTGGGCCCCGTCGCGTCCATCGTGATGAACGGCAGGTTGACCGCCGTCTGCTGCGCCGAACTGAGTTCGATCTTGGCCTTCTCGGCGGCCTCCTTCAAGCGCTGCAATGCCATCTGGTCCTTGCGCAGATCGATGGCGTTCGCCTTCTTGAAGGAGTCACAGAGCCACTGAATGATCTTCTCGTCGAAGTCGTCGCCACCGAGGTGCGTGTCACCGTTGGTCGCTTTGACCTCGAACACGCCTTCGCCGACGTCGAGCACCGAGATGTCGAAGGTGCCGCCGCCGAGATCGAACACCGCGATCTTCTGGTTCTTGCCTTTGGCCTTCTTGTCGAGGCCGTAGGCCAGTGCGGCCGCTGTGGGCTCGTTGATGATGCGCTCGACCTTGAGGCCAGCGATCTGGCCAGCGTCCTTGGTCGCCTGGCGCTGGCTGTCGTTGAAGTAGGCCGGCACGGTGATGACCGCGCGATCAACCTTCTCGCCTAGATACGCCTCGGCGGCCTCCTTCAGCGATCTCAAGATGTCCGCGGAGATCTGCGGCGGCGTGAACTGCTGTCCCACTACCTCGACCTTGACCAACTCGCCGGCGCCGCCGACGACTTTGTAGGGCACCATCTTCTCTTCGTCGCCGACTTCACTGTGGCGCCGGCCCATGAACCGCTTGATCGAGTAGATGGTGTTGGTCGGATTGGTGATCGCTTGGCGCTTTGCTGGGGCGCCCACGAGACGCTCGCCGCTCGGCGTGAAGGCGACGACAGAAGGAGTCGTGCGACCGCCTTCCATGTTGGCGATGACCTTGGGCTCACCGCCCTCCATCACCGAGACGACCGAGTTGGTGGTTCCGAGGTCGATTCCGACGATTTTCGACATTGGTATGGCTCCTGAGGACCTGCAGCGCTTGCGGGAAGGCTGGCGCCAACCAAACGGCGTGCCGGGAGCACATCCGACCGAAGTCAAGGCACCAGCTTGGGTTGTATGAGACCTCCCCAAAGCCAATGGTGCCATCTTGGCAGTTCAGCCTGGGGCACGCTCGGTCAATCTGTCACGGTCCGACGGAGCGGCCAGGAGCCGGCCGCAACCAGGGTGAGATGCAGCAGCGCCAAGGCCGCCGCACCACCAACGAGCACGAGGTAGATCGAAGCGAGTTCCAGCTGCGCGGCGCACAGCAGCGACACCAGCAGCGCCGCGAAGCCGACTAGATCGACCGCAAGCGGCCCGAGCATGCGGCCCGCGCCATGCGGTGCACCCATCGCACCGAGCGCGCAAGCGGCAAACGGCTGCGCCACTGCGGCGACACTCACGTAGAGCATCCCCGCAGCTACCACCGGCGGCCCCGCCGCGGGCACGAACGCGCGCAGCATCGGTTCTGCCGTCTGCTGGAATGCAAACACCACGGCGCTGCCGAACAGGAAGGCCTGAAGCCCCGCGTGCAGCCCTGCTGCCCGCGCGCGTCGAATCTCGCCGCTTGCGACCGCGCGGCCCGCAACGGTGGTCGCGGCCGAAGCGAAGCCAAGGGCCGAAAACAGCACCAACGTGTCGAGGCGCGTCGTCACTGCCAGCGCCGCAGTGCCATCGTCACCGAGCCGCCGTTGCACCATGGCCGTGATGCCCCAGACCACAGCAGCGCGCAGCCCGATCTGCACCACCTGCGGCCAGGCGCCATGCAGCAATCGTGCGGCGACCGGAGTTCGCTCCTTGGCAATCGTGATGTGGACGCCAAAGCGATGCTGTGGGCGGTGCAACCACCACAGCGCCACGACTGCCGCGACCGCGCGCGACGCGACCGTCGCGTAGGCCGCACCAGTGACCCCGATTGCCGGGATGCCGGCCGCCTCCCATCCGAACAACAGCACGACGTCGAGAACGAGGTTCAGGCCGTTGGCAAACAGCAGGACGAACAACGGCGCTGCGGTCTCGCCAGCCGCGCGCATCACGGCAGTCGCCTGCATCAAGACGAACATCGGCAAGCAGCCAAGGTTGCTGACGACAAGGTAGTGGATGGCATCGCTCCGCACCGAGCCCTCGCTGCCGATGCTGTCCACACATATCGCCGCCGGCAACGCACTCAGGACCGAGACCACGGCCCCAGCCACGAACATCCACCGGAGACTCGCGCGCGCAAACGCCTTCGCCCGGCCCTGTTCGCCGGCCCCCAGTTGCTGCGACAGCACCGCCATGGCCGCGACCGAGATTGAGTTACCAACGATCATGGGCACGAAGTTGACGACCGAAGCAATGTGCGCCGCGGCCGCCGCTTCCTTGCCCAGTTGCCCGACCAGCGCCAGGTCAACGAGGTTGATCATGGCGTGGCTCGCCATGGCGATCGCCAGCGGGAGACCGGTGCGCAACACAGTGAGCCCGACCGATCCTTGCGACATCGAGTCCACCGCACGTGTCAGCGCGGGTGTCGAGGGCAGCCCCTCTTGGCGGTTCGCGGCGTTCATTGGGGCAGGATCGTAGAGCCTTCTGGGTGGGCCCGCAGCCCCACGCTTGCGCGCGCGGTGCCCCACTGGTGCAGTGACGCACTTCGCCATCGGTTTCATGCGTCCATCCGCGCGCGTCAATGTGCTCCTCCCTGCGCGCAATGCCGCGGCGACGTTGTCGGCATGCCTCCGCAGCCTGCAACGCCAGAGCTTCCCCGACTTCCGCTGCCACATCATTGACGACGGCTCGAGCGACGACACTCGGGCGATCGCTAGGCACACTGCGGCTCAGGATGACCGGTTCGAAGTCCACGAGGGACCGTCGTTGGGCTTGGTCGGTGCGCTGCAGCGCGGCCTGCATCACTGCACTGCGGCCTTCACCGCGCGTATGGACGCAGACGACATCATGCATCGCGACCGTTTGAGGTTGCAGGTGGAACTGATGGAGCGCGAACAGAAGCTCGCCGGCGCCGGATGTCATGTCCGCGCATTTCCCGCGGGCATGTTTGGCAACGGCCTCGCGGCCTACACTGCATGGCTGCGCACCATACGCACGGAACACGACGTCTACCGGGATCGCTTCATCGAGTGCCCGCTGCTGCATCCGACGTGGATGTTGCGGACTGAGGTGCTCAAGGCACACGGCTACTGCGACCGCGGTTGGGCCGAAGACTGGGACCTGCTGCTGCGCCTGCTCCATGCGGGGCATCGCCTTTCGATCGTGCCACGCATCCTGCATGGCTGGCGCCGCGGACCACTCACCGCAACGACCATCGACGCGCGCTACGGGCAGCAGCGAATGACCGAGTTGAGGGCCTTCCATCTCTGCGCCGGTCCGCTGCATGCCCACGACCGCTACGTGCTCTGGGGCCACGGCGACACGGGCCGGCGACTGCGTCACGAGCTGCTACGGCTCGGACGACGACCAGAAGCGATCGTCGAACTCGACCCGCGCAAACTCGGGCAACGCATCGACTCTGCGCTCGTGGTGCCGCCAGCCGCCGTGATGCAGTTCGCAGGCCGGATCATCGTCGTCAGCGTCGCCAACCATGGCCCGCGCACCCTCGTCCGAGAGCGACTCGCCCAACTCGGAAAGGTCGAGGGCCGCGACTTCGTCTGCGCCGCGTGAACGTCCTGAGCCCCGGATCAGAGCTTCGTCAGAATCTCCCGCGCGCGCTCCAGGATCTTGGTCGGGCTGAACGGCTTCGTCATGTACTCGTTCGCACCAGCCTGCAAGCCAACCTCGCGATCACTGTCCTGACCCTTGGCAGTCAAGAGGATCACGTGTGTATGGGCATACTCGGGATCTGCTTTGATCGCTTGGCAGACATCGAAGCCGTTGAGCTTCGGCATCATGACATCCATGAAGATCAAGTCGGGACGGTGCTGCCTTACCGCAGCAAGCGCTTCTTCGCCGTTGCGAGCCTCGACTACGTGGAAGTTGCCTTTGCGCAACACGAACGACAGCGAACGGCAGATGAACGGTTCGTCATCGACCACCAGAACCGTAGGTTGCTTCGTCATCGTCCTCCTGTGGTCCCGTTCGTCTTCCCTGGCATTTTGATCGCGACCAACGTGATGTCATCGCCGCGTTCGCCTGGACGGCGAAAGCTGTGTACCGCCGCCATGACCATGGCGATGATCTCGGCCGCCGGCCGCGATGCCGCGGTGACGAGCACCGAGGCCAGACGGTCGTCGCCGAACATCTCCTCGTCGGAGTTGGCCGCCTCGGTGACGCCATCGGTGTAGAGCAGCAGGCAGTCACCAGGCTCCATCGCGATGCGCGTCGTCGGGAAGTCTGCTTCGGGCATGAACCCGAGCACTGTCGTCTGCGCTTCGATGCCAGTGACCGATCGATCCTTCGCGCGGTAGAGCAGAGGCGGATTGTGCCCGGCGTTGACGATCTCGAGTTCGTTGGTGTCCGGACGCAGCGCCACTCCAACTGCGGTCAGGAAACGCTCGACCTTCGACAGATCCTGGTACATCCCACGGGCCAACTCCGAGAACAGCATCCCCGGATCCTCGTGAGCCTGCGCCAGCGTGCGGAGGGTAGCGCGCGCGCTGACCATCATCATGCCGCTCGCGAGGTTGTGGCCCGAGACGTCCGCGACCACCGCTAGCGTGCGACCGTCGCGAAGGGGCACATAGTCAAAGTAGTCGCCGCCCACATCGCCCCAGTTACGGTAGTCGCCAGCGACGTCGAAGCCGGCAACGCGCGCCGGCGCCGACGGCAGGATCTGAGCCTGGATCGCTTGCGCCATGCTCAGTTCCTTGGCGAACTCCGCCGACTGCCGCACGCCGAGAATGGCGCCGAGCATCGACGCAAACGACAGCGCGATCTGGCACTCCTCCGAGCCGAGCCCGCGCTCGTTGTGCGCGTAGTCGCAGCCGAGCTTGTCGTAGAGCAGGATCGCTCCGAGCACGTCGCGGTCATCGCTGGTGTCACAGGCAACCGGGACGGCCATTACCTCGCCACGCGCCAAGGACTCGGGCGAATCGGTATCGGCAGCGGGACCGCGGTCGCGCACGGAGTACCACACTGGCCGATCGCCGTGCGCCAGCACCTCTCCAATCAGGCCTTGGTCGGCGGCCATGCGCTCGGCCTTCGGGTAGATCGTCGCCAGCGGTTGCCCGTGGGCTCCAATCTCAACGTGCCCGGCGACTTCGCCAACGCCGGCCTGGGCATGCAGCCGGACGAAGATCGCCCGCCTTGCCCCGGTCGCCTGCGAACAGGCCAACAGCACCGTTCTCGCGAGTTCAGCTACCGAGTCGGCGATCGACAGGCGCGGCAGCGTCTCGCCCAGCATGGACACCTGCTCCAGCAACTGCACGGAGCTGTTGTTCATGCTCTGCATGTCTTGCTCGAGCTGTTCGCAGCGAGCCAGGGTCGACAGCGACGATCGCAGCAGCGTCTCCGTTGTCGCCGGCAGCCCCATCGGGAGCATCGCCAACACCCGCTCACCGCCAGGAAGGTCGACCCGGAGTTCGCGGTCGTCGGCGGCGGTGGGGCGTTCCGGTCCTCGCCAGAGCTCTACCCCCAAGGGGTCGACGACACGCAGTTGCACGCTCGCCAGTGCTCCGGCGAGGTCATCCAGCAGGTCGCTGTAGCTAAGGGTGGAGTACACGAGTGAATCCGACGGTCAGTGCGTCTGTTGCGGTGTGCGCACGAGCTTGGCCATGCGCAGGGTGTTCCATCCGTCGATGTTCGCGTACTCGAGGCGATCCATGACCAACCTCGTGATGTGGATGCCAAACCCCCCGGCCGCAGTCGGCATCGACGTGTCCATCAGCAGCATGGAGACGTCGTGGGCCAGTGGGTCGAAAGCAGGGCCGCGATCGCGCAGTTCGAGCTCAAACGCCTCTTCCGTGACCGTGAACTGGACTTCCACGGGCTGGGAATCGTCGCCGTCGTAGGCGTGGCGCAGCACGTTGGTGACCATTTCCTGCAGGGCCAGGAGCACGTTGTAGCGCGTGCATTCGGGGTCGATCTCGAAGGGAACCGACTCGAGCATGGTCTCCCCCGCTTGCCAACAGAGGCGGAGTTGATCGAGCGGACCGGTCAATCGAAGCAGTAGCTGTGCTGGCATCCCGAGGCCTTCTGATGCGGAACCGGGGAGGTATCGACCGAACCGGGCGGCGGCATGAATGCCGCCGCCTGCCGGTCGCAAAGCTGGCCTGCCCCGTGAGCCGACGCTTGGCACGAGACCATCCTTGCCCTAGGCTCCGCCCCACTGGTTGCGGTGGTCCAGGGTCGGTCGGCCCTGACGTGCCGCACGGAAGGTGGTAGCGGTGATGTCGATGTCCGTTCTGCGGCGGAATGCGTTGTGCTTCGCGTTTTGCCTATTGGCGTTCTTCTCTGCGTGTAGCACCATGCCGCGCAACACCGGGCGCAAGCTCGGTGAGTCGCCGGTGCTGTCGTTCGAATACGTGTTCGCGCCGCTTCGTGACGACGCGGAACTCGACCTCGACACAACCCCCCGCGGCAACGAGCCGGCACCGCACCTGCGCCGGGCCTGGGTCCTGCTGCAACGGAAGCGTCCGCAAGAAGCGATCGACGCAAGCGCCCTTGTGCTCTACGGCAGTGAGGCGCCCTCGCCGTCGGCGGAAGCCTTTGCGCGCTACATCCGCGCCGAAGCGTTCAATGCCATGGGGCAGCCCCAGGACGGTGCCTACGACCGGACACGCGCCCGCGAGCTGTCCCTGGATGAGCGCCTCCGACATCGGATCGACGACATGACCCCGGTGGCCAGGCCGAAGCTGGCAGCCAACGCGGGCTCTCCGGCGCCGGCAAGGATGAGCGACGCGCGACCGCGCACGGAGTGGAACCCGAGCGCCACGATCCGAAGCCGACTCGACCCGATGGGCGACATCTATCGCATCACGGTCCACCACTCAGCCATTCTGCTGCGCAGCCAGACGCCAGCAGCGGCCGCAAGCCAACTGCGGTCGATCCAGAAGACGCACATGCAGACCGAGGGCTGCGGCGACATTGGCTACCACTTCCTGATCGATCCGGCGGGTCGTGTCTGGCAAGGTCGCGAACTGCGCTTCCAGGGTGCCCACGCCCGCGGCGACAACAACGTCGGCAACATCGGCATCTGCGTGCTGGGCAACTTCATCCGCGGCCGTGAAGGCCAACGGCCGACAGCGGAGGAACTCGCGGCGCTCGAACGGTTGATCGCCTCGCTCTCCGCCGAGTTCGACGTCAAGCGGGACCAAGTCTTCTGTCACAGCGACTTGGTCAATACGCAGTGCCCGGGCGCCTACCTGAAGAACGAGGTGGATCGCATCGCTCGCGAACTGCCGTCGCCGCGCTCGGCGGTCAACCGCCGCGGCGCTGCCGCGGAATAGGCAACCGCCGCGGCGCTGCCGCGGAATAGGCAACCGCAGGGCAGCATCGGCAGCGGCAGGGCAGCCACTGCGCGCGGCAGCATCGCGCCACCGGGCGTCGGTATGCACGGGGACCTCAGCCGCGAGCGCGAGCCAGCCGATACGAAGGGCATGGCGGCGCCCGCTGCAGCACCTGGACCGAGTTCGCTCTCCGCACTCCCGGGCGCGCTACTACATTGCGCCCTGCTCACGGCCTTGACGGTGGCCCTGGCGGCGCTGACTGGCTGGAACGCCACCGAAGTTGCGCTGCGCCCCCTGTTCTTCGCGCTGCTCTGGTCGTTTCTGCGCACCACCGGGACTCGCCACCCGCACATTCGTGGGCTGCCACTGCGGCTCTGCGAGGCCGGCTTCTTGGTGCTGACGCTTGCGTCATCGGCAAGCGCTGTGCTCACCCTGCTCGAACTGGCCCAGCCAGGCACGTTCGCCGAGCAGCTTAGCGTTGCATGCGATCGCGGCGCGATCTTCCTGCTCGGGTTCGTGCTCCTCGCCTACGGGCTGTTGCTGTGGATCCCCCTGGTGCTCGAAAGCCATCGGCAACTCGAAGCGTCGATGGAGCGCACCAAGGGCGAACTGCACGAATCCGAATCCGCGCGCACTCACATGGAGCAGAAGCTCGTCGAGGCGCATCGCATGGGCATCCTTGGCGAACTCGCCGCCGGCGTGGCCCACGACCTGCGCAACCCACTGACGATCATCAAGGGCGCTGCGGACTCCATGCAACGGAAGGCGCGGACACCAGAGTCCATTGCCGAGCACACCGAGATCATCCGCCGCGGCGTCGAACGGGCGGATCGCACGATCCAGGCGCTCCTCGATCTCGGCCGACCGCGCAAGGCGATTCGCGGCCCAATTCCGCTCGCGGAGGTCGTCCGCGAGGTGCTGGCATTGGTGCAAGTCGAGGGTCGCCGCAAGCAGCTTCGCTTCGTCGCCGAAGTCGGCGCCCACATCGTCGTCGCCGATCGCGAGCATCTCCTGCAGGTGCTGGTCAACCTACTGCTCAACGCCTCGCAGGCTTCGCCACACCAAGGCACCATTGACGTTCGCGCTCGCCGCTTCGACCGCCGTGGCCAGTCCATCGTCGCGATCGCCGTCGAAGATCGAGGCAAGGGCCTGCCCCCCGAAGTGCG